>UQXW01000006.1 GCA_900545215.1 uncultured Bacteroidota bacterium | reverse complement strand
GCGTAATAATTTTCTCTTTCGGCGTTTTAATTTCCCGAAATGGCGTTCGATTTTTGTGAAAGAGAAGAATTGTTTCCGTGGTTTGCTGTCATTTTTTGTTCGTTTGCGGAATATTCGTATCTTTGTGCCTTTAAGGCAGGTTATTCGCATGAATATGAAAAGGAAAATCATCTTTTTCTTTCTACTTTCAGGGATTGCACTTGTTGCAACGGCTCAAAACGAGAATGTGAAGGTATTTACGCTTCCTTCCGAGGGCGGATTGTCGGGGGCAAAGGATACATGTCCACCGCAGAAAAGCGTGATTGCGGATTTGTCTTCAAGAAAGAGTGCGGTGGTTCTGAAAGAATTGGCATGGAAACTTCATGACCTTTTCGGTAATTCCGCTTGCGAGGGCGGTATCAGCGGGAAATCCATACAAAAACAAGGCTTCGAGAGTTCGTGGGCAGGTTTGGAGTTCGGTTATTTGAACTTCGCAGACTTTGCAAGTACATATAAAGACGATTATAAACTATCGGGAGGTTGGCGGTTCTCATGGAACGTTGTCGATATCGAAGTTCCGTTTTCGTCCCGTTGCGGATTGGTTACGGGTGTCGGCTATCAGTCGGATGTGTTTTTCGCTTCCGATGGGGCAAACTTCTCAAAACGTATCTTCATCGATAAAACGACGGGCGAGATGGATAGCCTGATGTTCTCGGATGCGGAGAGTTCGAAATTGGTTGCAAGATATATCACACTGCCTTTGCTCTTCGAGTTTCAGACAAGCGACAAGGCTTTCCGATTTGCGGCAGGTGCGGTGGTGGGTTGGAACTTTTACTCACGCTTGAAAAACAAACGTTTCGGCAAATACGGCGAAGAGATTGTCAAATACAAGAATTCGGACAGATTTACGATGAATGATTTCAAGGCGGAAGCTACCTTGCGGATTGCTTACAGGTGTTGGCAACTGTATTTCAACATGGCGTTGACGCCTTTGTTCGACACCTGCATTCATGACAGGATTTTTCCATACGGTATAGGAATAAACATATCATTTTAAGGAATATGAAAAGAAGAATATCACTTTTATCGTTCGCTTTTGCCCTGTGTTTTTCGGGCTATGCGGTATCTCAGAATGTCGGTTGCGGATTGAGAACCTTCATAAATTCGCAATCGGATAACAAAACACGCGTTCCAGAGAATTTGTTTCCCGAACGTTTCTCTGTTTCAACGATTGATAACGAGGCTTACGTCTCTCTTTTGGGTAAATTGAAGTCCGGAGTCGAAGTTTCCGACCTGCATATCGAGGGTTGCAAATTCGGTTCACGCAGCGGAAGGATTGTCTGCCTCAAAGTGAAGACGGATTGTGTGGAAAGAGTAATCGAAAGCGGGCTTTTCGAGAAAATAGACGTGGCAAGGAAAACAGACAGGCTCGAGTCGGATAAAGCCGTGGTCGATGTCAATGCGGATTATGTCTGGCAGGGGGCAGAGGGATTGCCTGAGGGGTATGACGGCAGCGGAGTGATAATAGGAATAGCGGATTGGGGCTTCGATTATACCCACCCTGTATTCTACGACACCTTGATGAACGAATACAGAGTCATTGCGGCATGGGATCAATACAGAAGCGGATTTACGCCACCCGAGGGCTTCGATTACGGAGCTTATATAAGCGGCAAGGAAAACCTTTTGGCAGCTCAATCGGATACTAATAATATATATGACATCGGATACCACGGAACACACGTCGGAGGCATTGCCGCAGGAGGCGGTGCGGGAACGAAGTATAAGGGAGTGGCGTATGGGGCAAACCTTTTGTTCGCAACATGGCTTATCGATGAGACAAACGTTCTCGATGCTTACACGTGGATGAGGAATGAGGCAAAACAAAGGGGCAAACGCTTGGTTGTGAACAACAGTTGGGGAATATATCATTTCGGGGAAATGGACGGCAGCTCCATGTTCGACGAATTCGTGGAGAACATGGCGAACGAGGATAGCGTAATCTTCGTTGCAAGTGCAGGAAACAACGGAAACAGTTCGTTCCATATCAAATGCGATTTCAATAACGCCGATACACTGAGAAGCAAATTCGAGTTCGATTATCCGCAATCCTCTTCCGAACACTATTGGGGGCAAAGCATAAACATGCTCGGCGACAGCACGGACGCATTCTCGGCAAGAGTTGAGATATATTCCAAAAGAGGAGAATTGATATACAAGACCGATGATTTCAGTACGGCAAATCCCACAACAGCATCGGGGGTGCATGTTTACAATGAAGCGGATTCGGTGATTTTCAGGGTCGGTTGTGTAAGCGGTTCCGCTTCGTCCCGTCCTCAAATGGAGTGGGAAATAAGGCTTTCGAACCCTTACAGCAACTGTAACGCAATATTGATTGTCTCTTCGGAGAGAGGATATGTGCATGCGTGGAATTTGGCAAGCCTGACCACGGGTGTGGGAAATTGGGGATTGCCTTTCGTTTGGCAACAAGCGGGATTTGTCAGAGGCGATGACGAATATTCGATAGGCGAACCGGCAATCGGTAAGGGTATGATAGCCGTAGCGGCACACGTCAGCGGAAGAAGAAACGGTTCTTCCAACTCCGGTTTGGCAAGTTTTTCAAGCGGAGGGCCAAATCTCTGCGAGTATTTGAAGCCGGAGGTCTCTGCACCGGGCGTAGGGGTGGTCAATGCTTTGTCTTCTTTCACGACCTCGCAGGTAACGGGCAGTACGTTCGTGGAATTCGACTCGAAGACGTATGGTTTCACCGCTTTGTCCGGCACCTCCATGTCTTCACCGGTGGTAAGCGGCATTGCAGCATTGATGTTACAGGCGAACAATACACTGACTGCCTCGCAGGTTAAGGAAATCCTTACTTCCACCTCACGACAAGACATGTTCACGGGAGAGGTTCCCAATTTCCAATGGGGCTACGGCAAGGTAGATGCGTTGGCTGCCACGAAGAAAGCAATTCAAATGGTGGGATTGGAAAGCATAGAGGCAGAAAGTAACATTACAATAGCTCCAAACCCTGCCAAGAATGTATTACATATATATAATATACCGAATGATTGCACATATATCGGCGTTTGCGATATTTATGGCAAAGAATTGATACGTTCGAATGGCGGAAAAGGCAGCATAGATGTGGGAAATCTTCCTTCGGGAGTTTATTTCCTACGATTGCATTGCCAAAGTAATACATTGAATTTCAAATTCATGAAATGCCAATAGGGCAAAAAACGCAAAATAATCGTCAATCATTACGCCGAAATCCGATGAAAATGCCTAATTTTGGCATTCCAAAAATAAGTACAAGTATTATAAACTAATCAAAGACAGATAGAATGAACATTCCTGCAAATGTAAAGTATTCAGATGACCACGAATGGTTGAGAATCGAAGGTGATGAGGCTTATATCGGTATTTCCGATTACGCTCAACATGAATTGGGTGATATTGTCTTCGTTGATGTCGATACAGTCGGCGAAACGATGGAAAAGAATGAAACATTCGGCACGATAGAAGCCGTAAAGACAGTTTCCGATTTGATGATGCCCATATCCGGAAAGATATTGGAATTTAACGAAGCGTTGGAAGAAAATGCCGCTGCGATCAATTCGGATCCATACGGTGAAGGTTGGATTATCAAAATCAAAATGACAAATCCTGCAGAGGCAGAAGCATTGAAAGATGCTGCCGCTTACTCTGCATTCATAGGCTTATAGGTCGATTTGAATAATTGAAACTGCTCGGAAAGTTCCTGCTTTCCGAGTTGTTTTTTTGATGATCATGAAAAATAACGGTCTTTGCAAATTGTTTTTCTACATTTGGGCAGTAGCGATTTTGGTTTTGCTGCTGCTTCCGCCCTGTGTCTTTTCCGGAAATGCGAAAAGGATTTCTTTAATCCCTTATTCCGATAAGGTCGTTCACTTTATACTTTTCGGAGTCTTTTGTTTTTCGCTCTATCTCTATGTTCGGAGCCGTTGGAAATCCGATAGGAGGAAATTGATGTTGCTTTGCTTGTCGGTAACAGCTGCTTACGGATTGGCAGGCGAGGTTTTGCAGATGCTGACCAACCAATGGCTGCAACGTACGTTCAGTTGGACGGATTTTCTTGCCGATGTGGCAGGGGCTTCGGTCGCATTACTCGTTCTGGTTCTCGCAAAAGTAAAGCCGGATTGCTGATTTCGTTTCGTTTCCCATACTCTCATGGTTCGTTATCAGGCAAAATATCGTACCTTTGCACTATCGATTGACGAAAAGTCTTTGTTATGCACGTATTTGCTTACGTTTTACTGTTTCTTTCTTCCGTTTTGAGCGGTTGCTTGTTGTTTTCGTTCGACGGAAAGTCCAAGATATTGAAATATATTTCCGTTTTCGGCGGAGCTTTCCTGATGGCGGTTTGTTTCGTTCACCTTTTGCCCGAAGCCTTTGAGGCTGCCGAGACGACATGTCATACGGAGGTTCTTCCTTGCGAGCATTCCCTTGCACACAATCACGCTCACGAACACCACAATCACTTTCCCATGGGCGGCTTCGTGCTGTTGGGCTTTATTCTTCAACTGCTTTTGGAGCTTCTATCGAAAGGAGCCGAACACGGACATGTGCATAACGCCGACGAAACATCGGTTCACGGTAATTACATCTCCGCTTTGATGATTCTTTGCGGCGTTTCCATACACGCTTTTTTGGAAGGCTTCGCACTTATCTCCGACGGAGTTGTGAATTACTCTCTTTTGGCAGGTGTAATCATACATAACATACCTATTTCCATGGTTATAGTGAGCAGTTTTTTGAAAGCAGGTTGTTCAAAGGGCATTTCGATTTGTTACCTTTCCGTTTTCGCTCTCATGGGTGTGCTTGGCTCCGTTTCAGGAACCTCTTTGAGTTTTGTGCAACAGCACGGCGGAGAGATAATGTGCTTTGTCGTCGGAATACTTCTGCATGTCTCCGTATCGACTCTGTTCGACAGCGGAGAGAGTCATAAGTATAATTTCGTCAGATTTGCAATCGTTCTTTCGGCCTTTGCTCTTGCTTGCGTCTTACCTCACTGAATGAAATGTGAATTGCAATGAAATTGTCCGTAGTCATAGTTAACTATAACGTAAAGTATTTTCTCGAACACTGTCTGTACTCCGTACAAAATGCAATCAAAAACATAGATGCCGAAGTCTTCATTGTGGATAACAATTCCGTCGATGGGTCGGTGCAGATGCTGAAAAAAAAATTCCCTTGCTTCAATCTGATAGAAAATAAGGACAATGTCGGCTTTGCAAAAGCCAATAATCAGGCAATGCGATTGGCAAAGGGCGAGTACATTCTTCTTTTGAATCCGGACACTGTCGTGGAGGAGGATACGTTTTCCAAATGTATCGATTTCATGGACGCTCACCCCGACTGCGGAGGCTTGGGCATAAAGATGATTGACGGACATGGCAAGATATTGAAGGAAAGCAAACGGGGCTTTCCCACTCCTTGGGCAAGTTTTTGCAAGATGAGCGGGCTTACCTCTCTCTTTCCGCATTCCAAACGGTTCGCACAATATTACATGGGGCATCTTTCCTACGAGGAAACGCATGTCGTGGATATTCTTGCGGGGGCCTACATGATGATGAGGAAGGAATGCTTGGATAAAATAGGTCTTTTGGACGAGGACTTCTTCATGTACGGCGAGGATATAGACCTTTCCTATCGCATAACCTTGGGAGGATACAGGAACTACTACTTTCCGGAAGCCAAAATCATACATTACAAGGGTGAAAGTACAAAGAAAGCTTCCCTCAACTATGTTTACACCTTCTACAACGCCATGGCGATTTTCGCCCGTAAGCATTTGGACGGCAAACAGACCAAGTTGTATTCCCTGATTATCAAGTTGGCAATATGGTTGCGGGCAACTCTTGGATTTATCAGCCGAATTCTGCCCGGTATTGCCCGAGTGGCAGTGGATTTCGCAGCCGTTTATGCAGGCTTTTTCCTACTCGAACGTTTCTGGGCTTTGCATTATTGGGGCGATATAGACTATTACCCGCCGCTTTACATGCTTTTCGCCGTTCCGATTTACATCTCGATACTGCTCTTCTCCGTTTACCTGAACGGAGGTTACGTAAAGAAAATACGTGTATCCAAAATAGTTTCCGGAGTCTTCTTCGGAATGATTGTTCTTTTGGTTTTCTATTCCCTTTTGCCTTCCGAATTGAGATATTCGAGAGCTTTGATAGTATTGGGTTCGGTAATGAGCCTTTGCATATTGCTTTGCATACGTTTCATTCGCAATTGCATCAGCAAGGGAAGCTTCTCCATCGAAAAGCAAGGAGCTTTGCGTTATGCCATAGTGGCTGAGCTTTCAGAGGCAGAAAGAGTGGCTGCACTACTGCGGACAACCGATGACCAACCCTCCTTTACGGCTTTCATAGCCGTGGACAACGACACTGCGGATGAACGTTTCGTCGGCAATACTTCGCAGATAGAGGACATCATAAGGATATATTCGATAGATGAGGTTGTGTTTTGTTCCAAGAGTCTTTCGCAAATAAAAATCGGAGAGCTGATGAGCCGCCTCTCGAAGACGAATGTACGCTTCACCATAGTCCCTCCGAGTGCGGATTTCATAATCGGCAGCAATACGATAAAGACTCCGACAGACCTTTATGTGGTTAATGTCAACAGTATAACGAGCGAAGATAACCGCAGAAAGAAACGCCTTTTGGATGTGTCGGTTGCCTTAATCATGCTGTTGTTTTACATTGTCCTCGTATGGTTTGCAAAAAACAAAAAGGCATTATTGAAGAACATATTCCTCGTTCTTTTCAACCGAAAGACTTGGGTGGGATACAGTCTTGAAGAAGGCGTGCAGACGGATAAACTTCCGAAACTCAAACCCTCCGTTTTCACGGTTGCAGACATGTTTTCGAGAAATTCCCTCGACAAATCGGCTATGCACAAGCTCAATTTGCTGTATGCCGGCAACTATTCCCCGTTGAACGACCTGCAAATAATCTGCAAATCCCTTTGAAACATTGCCGGTCATACGCATAAAGCAAGAGCATATACTGCTTATGGAACTTCAAAACGCCACATTGATACAAACCGATGCCCTTTCCGACCAACCATGACACAAAACGGTAAATGATACAAAGATGAAGAAAACATTATTCCTTATCATTGCAACAAGCCTCTCCATAACGCTGCAAGCACAAAGCGAGACGACAGAACGAAACATTGAAATGGCAGAAGCTTTCATGGATTCGGCAAACGAATATTTTGAAAATGAAGAATACGACAAAGCATTGGAACTCTACCAAAAGGCATTGAGCATACAGAGACCACTTTTGGGAGAAAACGATATAGAAATAGGCTTTACGTATGCCATGATTGCCCACACGTACGTCTATAAAGAAGAGTATGAAAAAGCGTTGGAATACTATGAAAAAGCCATTCCCATATATGCTTTCCACGAAGGGGAACTCTCCGAGAACGTCTCACAACTCTATCGCTCATGTATAATCTGTTGTACCTTTTTGGGAGACAGAGACAGAGCGAATTACTACCGAGAAAAAGCCGTTGAAGCCATCTTTTTCATGGACTGAATTCTCTGTCGATAAGCAACACCATTTTGAAACGCCGAACGGTCGGGAATAAATCGCCGTAAGAAAAAATTCTTTCGCCGATTCGATAAATTTTTACGGCGTTTCAATCTCTCTCTAACGGCGGATGGATTTTCGGCTTCGGCAAAAGGGTATGGCCTATGAAAGTAAATTGAAAAAAGATACCCGTTTTATCCGTTTGATTTCGGATAAAACGGGTATCTTTTTGTCGTTTTTCAATCTGTAATTGTCGTCATGCCGGCTTGGAGTACCGACAGACTGTTATTCGCCAGCCTTGAGCTGTGCTTTCTTGCGTTTTTCAATAATCGGCTTCAAGAATGGCGAAGCTATTGCAGCCAACACGAGCAACGTTATCAAGATGGAACCTGCGAGATTGACAGGAGTGAACGTTCCGAGGCTGTCCGGCTCGAATTTGAACTCCACAACATGTTTTCCTTTCGGCAGTTGCAAAGCACGCAAAACGTAGTCGGCTTGCAAAATCGGCGTTTCCACTCCGTCTATGTAAGCCTTCCAATCTCCTTCGTAATAAATCTCGGAGAAAACCGCCATTTGGTCGTTATTGCTTGTGTAGGTGTATTTCTTGTAATCGGGATTATGCACAGCCTGCGGCTCCAACTCTATTTTCGCCTGCTCATCGAAACCTGTGCTTTGCTTTACGATTGATTTGTATTTCTTGTTCAATACAAGGGTTCGGCGAGGATTGAAGTTGTCCAAGGCAAGTATTTCCTCATCAGGGGAAGCAGCCCATTTTATTTCAGGAACGAACCAAGCGGCACCGCAAGCCTCCGGATTATATACGGGAACGCCCCCCTCCTCTCCAAGAGGCAATATAAAGAACTTGGCGTCCAACATATCTACCACCCCGAGGTTGGGACAAGGTACCATGTTCCTGTATTGGAAAAAGAATTGGCGTAATTGGTTATTTGCAAGCAATGCGGTGTCTGCAAGGTCTTTCTGCACGTAACTGCGATTTTGCAGGCAGAAGTCTATTATTTCTTGGTAGCGTTGCAGTTTGGCTCCGTGGTAACCGCCTATGGAAGGGAAGAAATAGGAAGTGGAAGCATCGTTGAAGGTACTTACAGCCATGTTATACACCCTGTAATGATTGATACCTTGATTTGCCACCTGCTGTTTTATTCCCTCTATTGCGGAAGTGGATTGCGGAGTCATCTCATAAGCCTTTTGGAAATTGCTTTTATCCAAATAACGCCTGTCCACGCCCCAAAGGTCTATTGCACAAGCCAAACCTATGACTGCCACGACGATTATTTCTTTCTTGACTTTATTCAAGGAGAACAATATCATGATAACGAAAGCCACGGCTATGAAGCAGAACGAACGAAAGGCATCGGAGGTGAATGCGGCTTGACGATCGTCATGCAAAGCTTGAATGAAACTGTCTCCGAGTGCGGTTTGGAATACCGAATCTTTGGAACAGCTGAAATCCATGAACAAAGACGGAATTATTCCTATTGCACACAGCAGGCAAAAGCCGGCTGTTATTCCTGCGGATACGTAAAGAGCCGTTCTTTTCTTCTTTGGGTCTTTGTCTCCGTACAAAAATTCTTTCAAGCCGAGGAATGCCGCCATCACCATGGTAACATTGGCAATCACCAAAGCCATGGACGGAGTTCTGAACTTATCGTAGAAAGGCAAATGCTCGAATAAGAACTTGTTTATCCACATTGCATTGCCGCCCCACGCCAAAATAAACGACAGAACACTCGCACCCACTAACCACCAACGCATTCTGCCATCGAGAAGAATGAAACCCAATAAGGCAAGAAAGCATACGATTGCTCCGAAATACACCGTCCCTGCCGTGAAAGGCTGTTCGCCCCAATAGGTCGAGGCAACGTATTGATTGACTATGCTGTTTATTTGAGGATTGTCCGCTTGTGCGGGTCTGGTTGTTTGAACCTGTTGAATACGTCTTTCTGCCAATTTTTCCAAACGGTGATCCGAGCTGCCGCCTCCCTTGAAGTCCGGAATGATTACGCTGAAACTCTCGCCCAAACCGTAACTCCATGCGTATGCATAGTCGATGGAAAGCCCCTTGCTGTTGTTCTGCGATTGCGAAGCCTTATCTGTTTTCACCGTCAACTCACTGCCTCCACGCATGGTGTGCTTCACATATTCGGAATTAAGTTTCAAATGAGAGGAATTGGGCATCAGCGACACAATGGCACAAAGCACAAGAATGCCGCAGCCGAAAGCGAAATCTTTCAGACGTTTGTCTTTAACGGCATACACGAAGAAGCATATACCGAGCACAAAGGCTGCAAGCATTGTGTAATACGTTATCTGGATATGGTTGAAATTTATTTGCAAACCAAGAGCCACCGTGAATATCGCCGCACCTGCAAGCCGTTTTCGCCGAAAGACCATTATCATTCCGCCGAGAACAGGAGCCATCATCGCCATTGCCCACGCCTTTGTTATATGCCCCACGGCTATAATGATAATATTGTAAGACCCGAGGGCGTAAGCCAGAGCGGCGACGGCAGAAATAAGCGGTTTTGCCCCCATTGAAATCATGAAGATGTAAAATCCCAGCATGAGAAGAAAGACTATGCCGACCGAAAACGAATAACCGCCCAAGGTAATCGGTGTAGAAATCGTTTTGAATATGTTATAGCTCTCCGGCATCACCAACTGATAGGCAGGCATTCCCGAAAACATTCCGTCCGTCCAGCCTGCTTTTTCTCCGGTTGCCTGTTCGTAATCTGCCAAATCTTTGCTTCCGCCTTCAAATTGGCTCATATCGCTTTGAAAAATCTTCTTTCCGTCCAACACGGGCGAGAAGTAAACAAAGCCTACGGCGATAAACAACACCATTGCCGCAATGTGCGGTAAGAACTTCTTGTAATTGAATTTCATAATCAACTCAAAATATCTAAAACGCTGCAAAGGTACGAATTTAATCCGTAAGTACCGAATGCAGACTTTGTTTGAACGCGACAATGCCATAATGTTTCGATTTCGTACCTTTGCACGCATTTTCAAACAAGAGATATGAAAAGATACATATTCGTTTTACTCGTTTTTCCCACCGTTCTGTTTTATGCAAAGTCGGTTTGCTCGCAAGATACCGTAATTATGCTTGCTCCTGTCGAAATAAAGTCGCCTGCGTTCAAGTATTCTTCCGAATTAAGGCAGGAAGCGGTAAGTGCCGATGTCTATTCCATGGACTTTATGGAGGCGAATAAAATAGAGGATATGAAGACCCTTGCAAATCTAACACCGAATTTGTTCATTCCCGACTACGGTTCCAAGATGACATCGAGCATTTATGTTCGCGGATTGGGGACAAGGGTCGATAATGCGGTGATTGGTGTGTATTTCGACGGCGTTCCGATATTGAATAAAAGCTGTTTCGATTTTGCTCTATGGGATTTGGAACGGATTGAAGTACTCCGAGGCGTGCAGAGCTGCCTTTTCGGACAAAATACATTGGCAGGTGTGATAAATGTAACGAGCCTTTCACCCATGAATTTTCAGGCTTACAGAGCAGAAGCGGAGCTTGCATTTCCTTTTGCCTTTCATACGAAGTTGTCCGTCTATGAGAAGCTGAATGAGAACAAAGCATTATCCGCCTCTGTTTATTATCGGAAAGACGAAGGCTTCTTTGAAAACACTTACAATCGGAAGAAATGCGACGGAAGCGAAGATTTGGGTTTGCGATTGCGTTTCGTATCCAAACCATCTGAGAAATCGACTTGGGATAACACCCTTGTCATTGCCAATCTCGACCAAGGCGGTTACGCATACGCCGCATACGACCCTGTCTCCCACCGTAGCAGTCCGATAGCTTACAATGACACTTGCTTCTACAAACGTTTCAATCTCCTCGATGCCCTGCGTTTCTCCCGTAAAGGAGCAAAGGTGAATTTTGAAAGCAATGCTTCATTGCAGATTTTGTCCGATAAAATGTGTCTCGATCAGGATTTCACGCCGGAAAGCATGTTTACGCTTACTCAAAAAAGCGAAGAATATGCCATGACAGAAGAAATCCTTCTTTCCAATGCCGAAGTTCGTCCTCTGAATTGGACTTTGGGAGCTTACGGATGTGTGAAATATCTCGACCTGTCCGCTCCTGTATTGTTTAAGAAAGACGGTATAGAACGCCTGATACTCGAAAACATGAACCGAGGTATCCAAAGCATGTTTCCGAATGCCGAAATGATGTTTGCCCAAAGCGAGTTCCCGATAAAAAGCGACTTTTCCTATCCGCGTTATACCTTTTCCTTTTTCGGAAGAGCGGATTACACTTTCGGAAAGTTGAAAACGCTTCTCGGATTGAGGCTCGAAATGGAACGAATCGACTTTTCATACGATTGCAGTACAGATTTGAATTATCGCTTTACGCTTACGATGAATGATTTCAAACATTTGTCGAGCAGTCTGTCGGGAAAGGCACATCAAAACACCATCGTACTGCTGCCCAAGTTGGGTTTGATATATGATTTGGGCAAAGGAAATAATCTTTTCCTCGCTTTGGGCAGAGGATACAAGTCCGGAGGATTCAACACTCAAATGTTCTCGGACGTAATGCAAAACCGAATGAAACAAGATTTGATGAACGCCTTGGGATTGAGCCTTAGCGGAAATACGTTCGCTTATTCGGTGAACGAAATCATAGAATACAAACCCGAAAGAACCGATAACATAGACTTGGGAACCCACCTGAGTTTCGGAAAAGCGGACTTGGATTTGAGCCTCTTTTATATGCTTTCTTCCGACAGGCAGATTACCGTTTTCCCTTACGGTCAGACGACAGGCAGAATGATGACTAACGCAGGCAAAAGCCGCAGCTATGGAGCAGAGGTCTCGTTTCGCTTCAACCATGCAGGCTTCGACCTCTTCGCAAGCTACGGTTACACGAATGCAAAATTCATCGAGTATGACGACAACAGGCAATCCTACAAAGGCAAGTACGTCCCCTACTCTCCGCAGCACAATTTATCCGTCGTTGTGGGCTATACACAAATCTTGAAAAGCAAGAAATTCGACAACATCAGGTATTCGCTCAATTACACCGCCGCAGGAAAAATATATTTCGACAATGCAAACGAAATATCACAGCCGCTTTATCATGTCATATCTGCAAACATCAGGTTGAAACAAGGCATATACGAATACAAACTATGGATAACGAACCTCCTCGACTGCGATTACCTGACCTTTTACTTTCAATCCATGGGCAACCACTTCGTTCAACATTCCAAACCCCTGCAAGCCGGCATCTCTTTGACGATCGACCTCTGAAAAAACAAAGAAAAACACAAGCACAACGCCGCCCTCTGCAAATAAAACGCAATCAAAGCATCGTCCGAACGCCGTTTGAGAAAAATGGAACGGCGAAATAATTTCACGAAACGGCGTTTGAGAAAATTCTTTCGGCGATTTGTTTTTGCTTGTCTTTGCTGTATTTTTTCGCTTCTGTTTTTCGGTTATTGGAATTGGGGCTTTCCGTTTGGCAAACAGGGAAAAACAAAAAAGCGAAAGCCTCTCGCTGTTTGATGAGGGGCTTTCGCTTTTGCCATACGGTTGCCGATTGAAATCATACGGTGTAATGCCGTTTCTTTTCGGCAACGGAACGGGTTATTTTCTTACCTGCTTTTTCGTTAACTCGGTCAACTGTCTTTGTGCAAGCATACGGCATTCGTATTGTGCGTCTTCGAAGGTCATCGGGAAAGGAGGTGTCTTTTGCGTGAAGGCACTTGCTCCGTGCAAAGAACCTGTTATGCCCAATTCTCTTGCGACTTTCAAATATCTTATTGCATCTATCACCACTCCTGCACTATTAGGTGAATCGATAACGGAAAGACGGGCATCGAAAGTAACCGGTGAGCCGCCGAATCCTTCCAATTCCAAGTGGAAGGTTGCTATTTTGTTGTCCTTGTAATAAGAGATGTAATTGCTTGGTCCTGCATATAGGAAACTTTCGTGGGAATCCAATCCGCGAATGTCGTGTTGGCAACGGATAACGTTCTCTTTGCTTATTTTCTTTGAAGCCAAACGAGAGGTGTTCAACATGTTCAAGAAGTCGGTGTTTCCTCCCACGTTCTCCTGAATGTGGCATTTCACCTTGTGTCCTCTTGCAAATGCAAGCTCTTGCAACATTTGGGAAAGGATACTTGCTCCGAATTGGCTCTTCATGTCGTCGCCCACAAGCGGAAGACCGGCATCGATGAACTTTTTCTCCCATGCAGGGTCGGAAGCTATGAATACGGGTATGCAGTTCAAGAATGCCACCTTGGCATCTATGGCACATTGGGCGTAATACTTGGCTGCTTTTTCGCTTCCCACAGGCAGATAGTTTATAAGTATGTCTGCCTTTACCTCTTGCAATCTTTTTACAATGTCAACAGAAGGTGTGGTTTCATCGACAAGGAAAGTAGTGTCAACGGGATAGGTATTATAATCCTTCATGTGGTCGGAAATACCGTCCAATATATGACCCTTTTCCACGATTACGTTGCTCTTCGGGAACTTTTCGGGTTCCACGATGTGGATTGTGCAATTCGGTTTGGCATATATGGCTCTGTCCAAAGTCTTTCCGACTTTTCTTTGATCCACATCAAAAGCTGCCACAACCTCTATATCGCTTGCTGTATAGCCTCCGATATTGCTTGCCATCATTCCCTCGGGAGTGTTGTTGTTTGCCGGATTGCCGTAATATTCCAAGCCTTGTATCAAGGCGGAAGCACAGTTTCCGATTCCGACGATTGCTACTCTGATTTTTTCCATTGTTATTGATTTTTTACTTTGCTATTATCTTATATTTGTTTCTTGATTTCACCCTAACAGTTCGCCGACTTGCTGCAAGTCGTTTATGATTTCGTCCGCCGAAGAGGCGTCCGAGCCGTCTTCTTTCTGCCACCCCCTACCCTTCAGCCATATTGTACGGAAGCCGAGCTTCTTTGCAGGAACAATATCTTTGGGATAGGAATCTCCGATCATGAGACATTCTTCTCCTTTCAAGCCCAAGTGTTCAAGGCAATACTCATATAACCTTTTGTCCGGCTTGCTGTATCCTACGCTTGCACTTTCTACGACAAGTTCGAAGTAACCCCTTAATCCGAACTCGCTCAATACTGCTTCCACATTACCATAGAAATTGCTGATAAGGGCTATTCTGTATTTCATTGCAAGCTCACATAGTATGCCTTGTGCTTTTCGGGTACAGGACACGGGAACGGAATAGCAGTTATCGACAAGATGTTTCAATGTTTCGGCGGATATGTCTTCGAGGATGCCGTTTTCGGTAAGGAAATCCGCCTGTAAGCGTATCTTCTTTTCGAGAACCTGCAAGAAAGTGTCGTTCGACGAGACCATTCTCTGCTTGGCAAGCATTCTTTCTCCATATACGTAGGCATTTCTCAGGTCTTCATCTTTCAGTTTCGGAAATTCCGAAAGGTATTCGTCGCGAAAGATGTTGTACCAATGCACTCCGTTGGTATCCAAAGTCGCTCCGTAATCGAAAACTACTGCTTTAAGGTTATCGTATCTCATGCGGGTTTGTGTTTATACAGTTTGATAAGTATTACTCCGACGATTATCCAAAACAATTCGCTTATTCGCATTGCCAATCCTATGTAAACGCCGTTTCTTGCGGGCAATCCTATGCTTTTCAACGCCAATATCAAACCGCCTTCCTTGGTTCCGAGTTGCATGGGCGAGAAAAAGATAAGGTTGGCAAAGAGACTTGTGCCTGTGGATATGATGATGGCTTGCAGGAGATTTACATCTATGTTTATCGCTTGCATTATGAACAGTATCTCCAAGCAACCGACAATCCTCGAAAGAGTTTCCAAAGCAAGTGATTTGAAGAAGCGTGCTTTGTGATTGAAGTACAAGTCCTGTATCTGCTCATCTATGTCCCGTAAATTCCTGCAAAACTCTTCCGTCATCTTCTTTCGTGTTTTCTTTCCTATGTAAGGTATCTTGCAAAGAAGATTGAAGAAGCCCACAACGACACCTCGCTTGTAGAATTTACTGATGAACAAGGCGGCAAGCAAGCAAAGAATGATAAATCCCACCGATATGATTTTTATCGTTGTGCTTGTGCCGGGATAAACGAGTATCAGAATGAAGCCGATTATCCAAAAGACGAAATGCGACATTATGTGCATTATCGCATACATCAAAACGCAGGAGGTTGCCCGCTTTGTACCGGTGTAATCCTTCAAGCGGAGTATGCGATATGGTTCTCCGCCGAGTGCCATCACAGGTGTGATGTAGTTGATTGCGTACCCGCTTATCGTTATGTTCAAAAGCTGTAAGAAAGATATGCGACTCTTGGTTTCTTCATCGGTAAGAATGACTTGTTTCCAAGAAAGGGCATTCAGAGGATAGACCAAAAGGCGTACGGCTATTATGGCAATGAACCACCATGCCGTCCGGCGGATATTTTCCAATATCTCGCCGATGCCTATGTTGGCTATCATGATTGCTATTGCGGCAAGCCCTATTACCAAAAAAAGTATTTCGTATTTTTTCTTCACTGTTACCCCTTTATCACTGCTTCAACAAACCCGCATATTTGCTTGCGAAGCGTTCCTCTCTTATTATCAATATTGCCAATATAGCGTTCATCACCACCAAATCAAAAACGAAATACAACCAAACGCAATCCAAAAACAGGCAGATGAAGAGAAATATCACTCTTGTATTGAATTGAAGTATGTTTGTGAGCGGCATATTGCTTTTGTTCGCCGAACGTAGTTTTTCTTTCCAACCCGATGGTATGTTATCACCGAACCGTCCTCGGAGAACTTTGAGAAAGATTTGCATTTTCGGCGAAAAGAATTCCTGTTGTGCCGTATAGTTGCGGTAGAACCACATACATATTTTCTCGAATGGCTTTTCCCGAAAAGAGATTTTGCGTAATTCCTCTGTCATTGCTTCGGAATTGTCATGTTCGCTACCCGTGGAGGATTTCAGTATGAAGAGGTGAATGTTGCGATAGTAGTCTGCCATTGCGGCATGGAAGATATGGCACACTCCCGCTGCGGAAGCGAGCAACCAAATCCACGGAGAGAAGCCTTGATTCAAAAGTCTGAAAACACAAACCAGATAAATGCATATGAACCACAGGTCTCCTGCCAAGCCGTCGAGAATTCGTCCCAAGCGTGTGTGATTATCAGTAAGCCTTGCGAGCTGTCCGTCGGTGGAGTCCATCAAATTGGCGATTACCAGCAAGAGCATGCCGATTACATTGGTCTTCAAATCCGCAGGATAGAACAAAAGCCCCGCGGCAACGCCTATGAATATGCTGAATATGGTTATCATGTTCGGCGTTATGTGCAACTTGCTTGCCAACACCGCACATCTGAATCCCAAGGGACGATAAAACAAGATATCTATCGGTTCTTCGGTATCTTGGGACTTCAAAGTGTCCTCCATTTTTACCTTTTCACTTCCTTGCATAACGATAGTGTTTTATTACATATATGCTTCGCTGCCTCCTGCGAATAATTCGAGAAACTCGGAAAGTCATTCACGTCTATTACGTAACACTCTCCTTTTTCGTTTTCGATGATGTCCATGCCGAAAACCTCCAAACCCAAGACCTCAGCCACCTTATCGGATAAGAAAACGAGCTTTGCTATGTCCAAATCGGGAACATCGGTCGTTTGTTGCAGGCTTTCCCCGAATTTATCTTCACTCGGTGCGAAGCATTCGCAAAAAGGCGTTCCGCTTATGCGATACAACTTAACCAATCTGCCGACGATATGTTCGCAAATCAAGACTTTGTCTATTCCTCTTCTGTTCAAAGTTTCGACAGCCTTGTCAAGCGAAGTCGAATCCTTGCAAAAGACGACATCGTCCTTTGTTTCAGTTTGGAAATCCGCCCTCTTGACCCAAACGCCATCTTGCAGCGGAAAATCGAATCTTGAATCCGTTTTATTATCTCGGCCTTTTATTTTTTTCTTTCGGCCATCCGTTATAATGAAACGGGGATTCATTACGCCGGATTGGCGAAGCAATTCATTCATGCTTTCTCTGAAACAATTACGACTGCCTTTCACCGAATTAACGACCCGTATTCCGGCAGTTTCGCAATCGGACAGAATATCCAAAGCCTTTTCGCTTCTTGCCATTGAAAGAATAAGGTCGAACGATAGAGGATTCACCTTCTCCAAATCGTCTTCGCAAACAGTCGTCAGCCTTATTTCCTCCGCTCTAAGAGAGGAACATATATTATCAAACAGACGTTCGTCTTTTTGTTCGCATGAAGGGGAAAATCTTTTCGCCCTTTCGACAAACAGCACTCTTCGTTTTCCTGTTTCCAAAAAGGATTTTGCTTTGTCGATGTCCCCGACATGGTCTATATCGAGTATCTTCGCAAATTCAAAACTCTTGACCTTACAACCCTTTTCAACCAACATCTGCTGGTAGTTACGCATTCGGGAAACATTCTGCTCCATTGCCGATTTCGCAACGCTCAATGCTTTCGCCCGCAAACAATAAATCCCGCCCGAAACCAAAGGTCTGGGGCTTCTTTGTTCGGAAGAATACTCCTTTATCATTCCTTCATCGTCGGCACTCACCCAAAGAGGTTTCTCATCGTCCACGTAAGAGGTCGTTGCCATAAGAGCGTCAAGCGTTTTGTCCGCAACGAAAGCGGAGATGTACTCTTTGAAAACTTCCTCATCGAATATTGTATCAACCGTTGTAAGGCAGAGTTCTTTGTTCTCGAAACCTATGTTTTCGAGTATGGAATAGAAACTGTGTGCAGAGGAAGGTGTGGATTTGATAATAAGATTTAGTAGAGGTTCTCTTGCTTTCAAATCGATGAGAAAGGCTTCCAACTGCGGAGATTGGGCATTGATGATTATGTTTATGCTTTCGGCTCCGTTGTCTTTGAAAATACGTATAAGTCTTTCCACCAACATCTCACCCTCCAACCGAACCATCGGTTTGGGTTTGTCGAACCCTTCTTTTCTCAACCTGCTGCCTTCTCCCGCTGCTATAATCGCAAAATTCATCTCTCGAATATTTTCATTCTTAGAAAGTAAACCTCAACCTGAAACGTATTCCCCACTTGGCAATATCTGGATTGTCCAGATAGGTGAACCTTCTGACATAATCCAAACGCAATACCTTGAATATATTGTCCACTCCTATGTTAGCCTCCACGTACGGCGTACCGTTCAAACGGAAAGTCGTGTAGTCGTGATTGCCGTTATTCGGGAAGTCCATAAGGGTTTGTCTTTCCGAAGAAGGGTAATTGGAATTCGTAACCTCTCCCCACAGAGCCTTAACGGCGAATACCTCACGCCAATTCAAATGTTTTATCAGCGGAATGCGATTGAAAATATATCCGTTGAAACAATAATTGAATATCACTTGTGCATAACCGTCGGAAACGAATTCATAATAATTCATGAGGTTGAATGCCTCGTCCTGATACGCCCAATTCTGGTTCGCATGGTGTACGAACATGAGAGGAAACGGCACATTGCCGAATATCTTTCCCGCCTCTAATTCCACATCCGCATAACCGAAAGTCCAAACGAACCACCTCTTTTGTATCATTGCCTTAATCTTATGATACTCCCAGTCGCTTCCCATGATTTTTCCGCCATAAGAGTAATTCAATGTGTAAATCGGCGAAGTTGTATTGATGGTTAAACGATATTGTTGTTGCTGATAAAATCTCTCGCCTTTGGCATACCGCAATTCGACATCGACACTCGGAACCTTAACCCAATCGTATGAAGTCGAACCGTCATACGAGACGAATTTAAGGTTGGCAAGAGGTTGCTGTTGCAAGTATTGGACACCAAACTTCATCAAAAACTGGCTTTGGGTCTCCACTTCATATTCAGCTCTCAGGATTTTATCGAAAGACATCTTGTTCGTGCTGCCTCGATTGAACGATAGGAACAACCTGTCCGGCTCTCCCATCAGGAGGCTTTGTCCGTGTATTCTGGTGTTTTCCTCATACCAAACACTTATGAGGTTTTTGGGAAACTCCCATTGGTTGTACAATTTATCGGCGAAGTTATACATCGCCTTGGCTCTGAATTTGAACCTCTCGTCTTTGAAACCGTACGCAAGGAAACCCTCAAAGAAAAGATGCTTACTGAAATTCATGTTGGTTTTTCCGCCGATACGCAACCTCAATCCCTCGACATCATTCCAACTTATGGTGTTTTCCAAAGCTCCTACGTCTATTTTATCTATCTCGACATAACCCGAGGTGAACGCCATCAGGGTTTTCAATGCCACTTTGTAAGCTCTGTAATTGTTTAACTGTGCAGCGGTGGAATAGGTCTTTACTTCGGATTCCGTCAACGGTTCTATCCTCCATTGATCCCAATATCCTGCCAAACGTTTGTTGTATCCCTCCACACGTTCCGTCAAATCAAGACTGCCATACACGTTCTTGTCCCGTTCTCTTCCGAAAACGTAATCTCCGAACACTGTTTTCTTCCTCAAAAACAACTGTATGCCGTAAATACTCAGCTCTGCATTGACATCGTCCGACTGTTTTATGATTTTACCCTCCTTTTCGTCATACGTCTGTGTTATGGAGAGTTCCTCGACAAAGTTCACCCCGCTCATCTTATGTACTCCCAATTCGGAATGAAGCAGAGAGTAAGTACTGTCCGCAAGACTTATCCACAACGTTCCGCTGAAACCGATATCTCTTGCATTGGCAGGATTGAACAAAATCTTCACACACTGCTTTCCGTTGAAATCGACCGTATCTCCAAGATAGAAATGGTAAAGCGTAACACCGGCTCCGCTCAACGGAGAGACGAAATCGTTGCTCAAAATATGGATTTTATCCTCATATAAGTCCACATCGGAAACAACTTCGTTCAAAAGGCTCTCCAAACTCTGCGGATCAAGAAATTTGCTTACCTCCACATCTTTTTGAGCCATAAGAACGGTACGACGACTCTTCGGATCTTTCCTGTAATAATACTCTTTCAACTGCTCCATGAAGTAAACCGGCAAATACTTCTTCTCACTCAATGGAGAGGTTTGCACATTGTCGAAAACATACTGCATGTTTTTGAACATGCCTTTGTTTTTCAAACTGTCTTTCAAGCCCAAGATGGAAATTTCCGTCTTAATGTGAGACCTCATTTCGTAGAACGGTTCGCTTTCCGGCCATTTAAGTTCTTTGTGCTTCAAGACTTCTTTCATTATCTCGACGGCAGGATTTCCTTTTCTCTTGTATCGCTGTCTTTTTGCCGTTACCTTAGCCTCCTCCAAACTTACCGATTCCGGTTTCAACTTCACGTTTATCGTCTTGGAACTTCGTCCGTCTGTAACGAAACTGTAAGGGAAGTACCCTATAAAACTGAAATGAACGCTGTCGATAGCCATTTTACAAACCACTTTGAAGTTTCCATCCTCGCCTGTGGTCGTTCCTCCGATCACTTTACCGTTCTTGAACAAGGAAACATTGACATAAGGCAATACTTCCCCCGTTTTCTCATCAAGGACTTTACCAGAGAAAACAGCTTGCCCCATACAGCAAAAAGAACACAAACCCAACAACAAAGTTATTGCAATTCCTCTCATTCGTCAACGCACATTTTACAACATTTTATCATCGTAGAAAACTCTTTTTTTATTGTAGAGTTTTCGGAAAAATGAAACAACCGAACCATTTACCTTATCAATGAAGCAGAAAAAAAGACTTCTCCATTCAAATCGGCAAACAATCTCTTTCTACGTCGCAACTGCAAACAAGGCTTGGCGAAAAGCTATTGTTTATCGTACTTCAAAACCTGTTCGGAGAAGAATTCCAACTCCACACCGGCTTGTGCAAACATTTCTTCGCTCTCCCTGCCTGCATGATACTTCATTTGGCAGACCACTCTCTTAATTCCGCAGTTGATTATCATCATCGCACAGGTTCTGCACGGTGTCATGCGGCAATAGAGCGTCGCTCCGTCCAAAGAAATGCCCCTTCTCGCAGCTTGGCAAATGGCATTCTGTTCGGCATGCACCGTACGCACGCAATGCGTACTCACTTTACCGTCCTCATCTATCGTTTGCTTGAACAAATGCCCCACATCATCGCAATGTGCCAAGCCTCTCGGCGAACCGACATAGCCCGTAACCAAAACCTGACGGTCTTTCACCACTACGCAACCACTTCTTCCCCTGTCGCAAGTGGCTCTCTTGGAAGCCGCATCCGCCAATTCCATGAAGTACTCGTCCCATGAAGGACGCAACCTCCTCTCTATCTCATGCAGAACTTCGTCAACCAGCCTTTTCAACGCCTCCACATCGGAATTGTTCAAAAAAGCATAATCCGCCATCTTCATGCAGCTGCCTATATTCTGCTCATTCTCCCCGCTTGAAGACATTTCCCTCTGCTCGTTCGCCACAAAAGTATCGAAATCCACATTATCCGTCGAACTCTTCCTCAACCTTATTCTCTCATATCTCTTCTTCAAATCGGCATCGACCGAGAACAAATAAAAATTTCCGTTCTTTCTCAACAGCTCCACCTCTTTCGGATTGCGAATACTCTCGATTACGCAATTCGCACCCTTGGACAAGGCTTCCTTTTCTATACACCTGACAATGTAATCTGCACCGTGTTCTTTTCTCAGGGAGTTCGCAACCGCTGTCATGCTGTCTCTGTTCACCTCCAAGCCCCTTTTCTCGATCTCCTTCACGAGAAAATCTCTCACGGAGTAATGAACGAAGCCTCTTTCTTTGAGACATTCCACGATGGTACCCTTTCCCGCACCCAATGTGCCGGTAATTCCTATCAAAATCATACCTTATATTTATATTTCACCTCGGCAAGGTCTTTATTCGCCTTAACGATTTTCTCTTTCAAGCTCTCCTTGTATTCCGACATCTTTTTCTTCAAATCCTCATCGCCTGTCGCCATTATCTGCATTGCTAGTATGGCAGCATTCAACGCTCCGTTTATGGCAACCGTGGCAACCGGTATTCCGGGAGGCATTTGCAACATTGCCAAAGCTGCATCCAACCCTTCCAAAGACGACTTGATGGGTACACCTATCACAGGCAACGGTGTCATTGCCGCAATCACGCCGGGCAAATGAGCCGCCATGCCCGCTCCTGCTATTATAACCTCTATGCCTCTTCGAGCCGCACTCGTGGCAAACTCTTCCACCTCCTTGGGTGTTCTATGTGCCGAAAGGGCATTGATTTCAAACGGGATTTCCATTTGATCCAAAAACTTGGCAGCCGCTTCCATGACAGGCAAATCGGAAGTGCTACCCATTATAATACTTACTCTTGCTTTCATACAACTGCAATTTTCACCTTCTTTTGAATTTGCAAAGATAGGATTTTGGCACCAATTCCGGCAGAAGTCGATACAAAATAATCCGACCAAACGGCGTTTCATTTGATTTTTGATGTATCTTTGCAAGCCGATTATTCGATTAAACGAAAAAGTCAAACGAAAAACCCGATGTGCAAATCGGCTTATAACAAAACATGTTTTGAAAATGGAAGAAAAAAGAGAGTACCGCTCTTGGAAAAGACCGGAAAGAGAGGAAAGAAGATTCGGAAACGAAAACGGCTTTCACAGAGATTATGAAAACAGGAGTCCTATTCGCAGAAGAGAAGAGGGAAATTCTTATCGCAGTGAACGAAACGATGTACAAGGAAACGGAATGCGTCCCAAAAGACCCCGTATCATGAGACCTGTAAGGAATGACAGGACATACGAAAACGCTTCGGATTTCAGAGAAAGAGGCAGTCGCCCGTACAGAAACGAAGAAAGAGGATTTGCTCCGAGAAGAAGGTTTCAAAATGAAGAAAGAACCTTCAACAGAGAGAACGGACGCAATTTTGAAAGAAGAAACACCGGAGAGAGAAACAATTCCGACAAACCATTCAGGAAGAACAGAAGATACTACACCGCAAAACCCGACATTGCGAACGCGGAAGACGGATTGATCAGACTGAACAAATATATCTCGAATTCCGGAGTTTGTTCCAGACGAGAAGCAGACCTTCTCATTGCCTCAGGCTCGGTTACGGTCAACGGCGAAGTGGTAACGCAAATGGGATACAAGGTAAAAGACACCGATGAGGTATGCTACGACGGCAGAAGACTGTCCAACGAAAGAAAAGTATATCTTCTGCTCAATAAACCGAAAGGCTTCATCACCACGGTCGAAGACCCGCAAGACAGGAAAACGGTGATGGCACTCGTAGGCAAAGCATGCAGAGAAAGGATTTACCCTGTCGGCAGATTGGATAGAAGCACAAGCGGATTGCTCCTCTTCACCAACGACGGAGAATTGACAAAGAAACTCACGCACCCTTCCTACGGAGCGAGAAAAATATACCACGTCGAATTGGATAAGCCCGTAACCAAAGCCGACATGCAGACCCTGCTCGACGGAATAGAGTTGGAAGACGGAATAGCACGAGTGGACGACATACAATACGTGGAAACGGCAAACAGCAAAAAAGTTGTGGGAGTGGAACTGCACTCCGGCAAGAACAGAATAGTCCGCCGAATGTTCAATCACTTGGGATACAAGGTGGAAAAGTTGGATAGAGTATGCTTTGCAGGCTTGACCAAGAAGGACATACCGAGAGGACATTACAGATTTCTCGATCAAAAAGAAGTAGCCTTCTTGAAGATGTAACAGCCGACCATACAGGCAAAACACCGGCACAGGTTGCCGATACAAAGGAAACGAAAGCACAATGCAAAGAAATGCAAGGCTTTCGTTTCCTTTCTTTATTGCCGACGCACAATCGAAATACCGATATTGCCATACGAAAAAGCGAGTTCGGAAATTCACGCCGAAGCCCTGACCGCCTCAAACGCAGTTTGAAGAAAATGAAACGCCGAAAGAATTTACCCGAACGGCGATTTATTTTCACTAAACGCCGTTCGGCTTTCGTGCTTTGCAAGTCTTTGATTTTCCGATAATGGAAAAGGCATGCCGAAATGCTGTCGGCATGCCTTCTTTCTTTTGTTTTGACACTGTTGTCGGCGATTTCATGAACCGCCACGCTTTCCCGTTCTTCCTATTAGAAGCCGTAAGAGAAGCTGATCATCACATTGTGAGTGTGAATAGCGTCGCTGACAACTGTTCCGTTTACTTTAACCGCATCGACCAAAGGAGTAAGACCGTAAACGTATCTTGCACCTACGGACATGTTCTTTGCGATATTGAATCTCGCACCAAGAGCAAGACCCAATTCAAAAGTGTTGTAGCTATCATCGTCATAATCAATATCGCCATCTTGATATTGTTCAAGATGTTCCGCTCCCGGAATATTGGTGTCAATATTGTAATGACCTTTCAAAGAAAGATTGAAACCGAATTGAGGACCTGCTTCGAGCGTCAACTCTCTGATTGGAGTGAATTGGAACATTACGGGAACTATCAACTTATGAGCAGTGGTGTGATAGTCGGCGTTAACGTAATAACCGGCAAATGAGTTTTCTGTTTTCCACGCATTGCCTTCCATGGAGTACATCAGTTCCGGTTGAATGGCAAACATTTTGTTGAACTTGATGTTTGCGAAACCTCCAACGTGGAAACCTACTCTCCATTTGCTTTCGTCCTGCGTCCAAGTGGAAAGATTCAAACCTCCCTTAACGCCAAATCCTACCTTTTGTGCTTTCGCACCCGTTGTTGCACACAATGTCATGACTGCTGCAACCAAACAAATGATTGTTTTCTTCATTGCTTTTACTGTTTTTGTGTTAGTGTTCGTTCTTAAAATCGATACCTATATCGTATCGCCCTTCTGATTTATTGCATAAACGTCGCAAATTTTCTTTTGGTTCAATACGGGAACAACATTGCAGGTGTCGATTCTGAAGGTATAGTCGAAGACATCGTCCATCTTGTGTTTGCGTAAACGGTGTATGTGCGAGGCATTTTCCATGTACTCTCTCGGATTATGCTTTGCCGCCTGCCATACAGCCAATGCCGCATGTGTGGAGTCGTTTTTATTCTCGAATTTGCCGCTTTCCAACAAACGCTCAGCCAAAGCCCCTGCGAAAGCCGTATCTTCAAGGCTTAGTGTATTCTTCCAGCCGGAGCAGAAAATCTGAACGTCTTTCTCCATCAAGGAAAGGTAATCGGCAAGGGCGGAAAGGTTGCTGAACGCTCCGATTGCTATTTGCAGAGGATTGCTTTCCGAAGCCATGGATATGGCAACGGTGCCATTGGTTGTGGAGTGGACGATTTCTTTTCCGCAAACTCTTTCTCGGGTAAACTCCAAAGCCGAGTTACCCCAATCGGCAAAAGGAAAAGTTTTCTCTATTCTCTCTCCTGCCACCAAATAGCCTTTATCCTTGTATTGCTTCGCCTCCTCTATGCTTCGTACCGGTATTATTGCTTTCGCCCCGTTGCGAATGGCGGTGCAAATCGATGTTGTGGCTCTGAGAATATCGGTAACCACACAAATATGAGTGTCGTTCATTGTCCTGAACGGGAAAAGAGCAGGACTTAAAATTGTTTCTATCTTTTGCATGTCTCGTTTGACTGTCTTTTTATTCCACTATTGCGAACGTTCCCCGCTTTACGATTTTCTCCCCTTGGTCATTTACAAATTCCAATACATATATATATGTACCCGGGTGGCAGAACTCTCCTTTGAACCTGCCGTCCCAAGCTACTGAGGGGTCGTCGGTTTGAAAAAGAAGGGCAGCCTGACGGTTGAATATGCGGAAAAGGTAACTGCCTTGAAGAACGAAGCGGCATTCCGGCTTGAAGAGATTGTTCTCTGCCCCTTTCGGCGTAAAGGCGTTGGGCATGAAGACAAGGCTTTCGTGCTTTGTGAATGCGGAATTGCTATTTGCTGTTTGCTGTTTGCCGTCTTGACCCTGTCCTTGCTCTATTGCCTGAACGAAATAGCCGTTCTCGCTTACCGAAAAGGCAAGTTCGTGCGATGTGTCGGTATAAGAATTGGCAGAAGTGGAGCTTATCATTATCGGAAGAGGCTCCGAATAAGAGAAACGGAAGATGTCGTAACGTTCAACGGGGTTCTGCCAACCCGTATAAGGCGTCCAAGACAATACATTCTTATCAGGGTCGGAGCAATCGAGAGATAAATGCATTGGACAAACCGATTCGGAAGATTTGTACGATAATCCGCACTCATCGGGAGCCGAAAAAGTGTAACAAAACAAATGTTCAGCCGCCGAAGATGGCAGTTTATCCGTATAAGTCAGTGTATTTTGCCCCGTATAAGCCAATTCGGCAACAATCACACGGTTTCCGCCATCTGTGGAACGCTGCAGGCGATAAGCACTTACGGGCAACGAACCATCGACATGGAATTCCAAATCCGCCTCGGTGTTATTCTCCCGTATGGAAACCCGTCTTATTTCTATGAAATCGACCTGCCGTGAAACGGATACGTCAACCGTTACGGCATTAGAGTTTGCCGTTATGCCGTTATTTGAAACCGCTTCCACGTAAAAGTCGCAACTGCCGAGGCTTAAATCGATTTGTACCTCTTCTTCGGTATCGACGGTCGAACGAACGAGGCTGTAACCGGCGGAAACGGCACTTCTATAATATATGTTGTACTTCTCCACTCCGCCATCGAAGTCCCGATATTCGTTCCACGAGAGAAGAACGCGGTCGGAGCAATCCTTGCGTTGCCGGTTCAGGACAATATTAGTATGAGTGTCCGTTCGCAAACTTGTATTGAAGCAAGTATCAAATGCCATTACCGCAAGCGAATTACGTTCCTCCACATTGCACCGCTCGCAAACATAGTTTGCCGCATCGGCTCCCCAAACCGTATCTATCGCAACGCAGGGACTGCCGGCACAAATGACGTATCCATACACGTCAACGGAGGAGGACGGAATCCAATGTAGGTTTAGTTTCTGTGTATCCACATCGACGGAAGAGGTTTGCAGGATTGGTTCGGATGGGATTTCAGAATCGATGACTTCAATCTTCACTTGATTGGAACGGGACAGGCAGGCATTATCGTTTTCCACTTCCACCTTGTAGAGAATCGAATCTTTGCAAATCCGTGGCAACGTATCGACATAATGAGTTTCCGATGTGGAACGAATAAAGTCCCAATCCGCTTCATCGTTCATGCGTTTGCGATAAATCTTATACTCTTTTCCCTCGCTGCCATGCGGCGGCTCTGCAAGCAAATCGTTCCAAGCAAGAGTCGCTGTATTGTTTTGATTTATCATAACGGTGAGAAAAAGCGTCCGAATACTGCTTTCGACAGCCGTTCCGCCCGCAGCAATCGCCTTAACCTTGTATTGCACCGAAGCATTCGTCGCATTGCTTGCGTTATCAGTGTATTCCGTTGCAGTCGTATTGCTTTCCGTTCCGATAAGGTCGTAATCGCCCGTAGCGGAATTATAAACCGACACCTCGTATCTCTCGAATGCTCCTGCGGGTCGGGCAAGAAAAGAAAGCGTTGCAGAACCATCTTCGTTCACTCTTGCACAGCAAACATCGATGCTTTGAGCCGACAGCCCGAAAGCATGGAACAATACTATGCAATACCACAACACTGTCTTTTTCATACGTAAGAGTATATTATTCCACGAATTTCTTATCGCAAACAAGCACTTTGCTCATCTTTTCCGTTCTAAGATATTTCCGAGCAAGCTCTCTGATGTCTTCAGGTCTTGTTTCGACTATTGCTTTCTGCATATCATCGAAATAAGACAAAGGATAATCGCTACGTCTCAGCACAGAAAACTTCTCTGCCATGTCGAACACTCCGTCCAATCCCCGTAAGCATTCTCCCAAAAGGTAATTCTTCAAAACGCAAAGCTCTTTTTCTTCCACTCTTTCGTTCTGCAATTTCTCTATTTCCTTGTCTATTTCCTTGAAGGTCTCCTTTGCTTTCTCCGCCTTGACATCTGCAAGGGTGGAAAGCACGGCACAGTTTCTGTAAGTGGTAACGTACGAACCTATCGAGTAAGTATAGCCCTTCTCTTCCCTTATATTGGTCATCAGACGCGAACCGAAATAACCTCCGAACAAAGCCACAAGAACCTTGAACGGCATGAAGTCCTTATCTTTATGCGATATGCAGACGTTTCCTGCCCTGAGGCTCGCCTGCACCGCCTTATCCTTATGCACAAAAGCCGTTTCGACTTGCGGTAAAGCCGTTACAGGCTCTTCCTGCATGGAATGAACCTTTCCTTTGCCCCAATCGTTCGAACCGAAGTTTTGTTCCAATGTTTTCAAAAGTTCATCCGAGAAATTGCCTGCAAGAGATATTTCGCACTCCTTTGAAGAGTAAAACTCGTCATAGAATTCCCGCACATCATCTCTTGACAACAAATCGAAATCACTTGCTTTTCCGAAACCGGAAAGAGGATTTTCCGCAGGGAAAAGAAGTTGATAAAACTTCTTGTAGGCAATCATGTTCGTCTTGCGGCTGTTCAGTTCAACGGATTGGCGTTGCTTGCTTTTGTAAATGTCGAATTCTTTTTCCGCATACAACGGTTGCTTGATTATAAGTTCCACAAGCGGCATTATTTGTGCGGAATATTTCTTCAAAAAGTAGAATGCTACCGATGTACTCTCCCTGTCGGTGGATTTTTCCACGTATGCGGCATAATAATCCAGTCTATCAGCCATCATTGCCGCCGACATATTGCCGCTGCCTTCCGTAAGAAGGTTTGCCGCTGCAGCTGCCGTGAAATATTTCTTTTGATTGTTGCTGCCGGCATTGGCAAAAATAAATTCCAAACGCACGACCTCGCTATCCTTGTCGGGAAAACAGGCGAGAGATACTCCGTTCGGGAACACGATTTGTCGTTGTTTCAAATCGGGAAGTCGAAATGAAAAATCGGAAAACAAAGGCAGTTCGTTCATAAGTCAATTCAAATTAAAATTCCACCGTCAACTTGGCGTTTATCTGCGATGGAGTGAGGTAATTCGGCACTCCGTAATATTTGTTCGAGTAATCAGCCACCCAGAAGTAAGAAATCACGTTCTTACTCGAAAAGACGTTGAACCATTCCACGTTAAGCCAAATTCTCTTGAACACTTTCATGAAATTGTTTTGAGCCCATTTCGTATTCTCGTCCTTTATCCGGAAGGTGAAAGCTATGTCGCACCGCAGATAATCGGGCATTCTGTTCGTCTGAAGGTATCTTTCGGAGTTCGGAGCCCCGTATGGGTAACCGCTTCCGTAGTTGAAATTGAGGTAAACCCTCAAATACGGCATTCTCGGCACATAATCCTGAAATGAAACGTTGATATTGTATAATTGGTCGGTCGGTCGCGGAATATATCCTGCTCCATCACCATCTATATCCTCTTCCGTATTCATCAGAGACAGCGTCAACCATGAGTCTATTCCTTTTATGAATTCCCCGTACAGCCTCATGTCTATACCTCTCGCATATCCTACGGCATTATTTCGGGCAGTGTATCGCAGTTGTACGTTATCCACTCGATAAGGTATCAAATCCCACATGTATTTATAATATACCGATGCGATGAATTTGAAGGGACGTTCCAACATGGTGAAGTTCCAATCCGACGAAAGAACGAAATGCCACGATTTTTGCGAGCGAATATCCTTGTTTATCCTGCCTGTCTCGTCTCTCAATTCCTTATAAAAAGGACTTTGGGCGTATAAGCCTGTTGCAAAACGAAACAACAAATCTTTTTTTGAGGCAGGAGAAAAGCCTATGCTTGCTCTCGGCGAAAAGAAAACCTCATCATTGAAATCCCAATACGAAGCTCTCGCTCCAGCATTCAGAAACCACTTTCCTATTTTAGTGTTTCTGCTCCAATCTCTCTGCAAATAAGCCGTCAGACGATTGGAAGACATGTCATTGTCCGACTTGAAGACGTTTTGCAAAGCCGGAGGCGTTACCGTGTCATACACTCCCGGCACATCGGGATTGGAAGGTATCGTATAGCCTGCCGAATCCACCATCTTCCATTCGTTCATTCTGTCGTTGATGAGTTCTCTCTGATATTTCAAACCCCATCTCAACTTGCCGCCTTTGCCGTATTTCAGTCCCTTATGTTCGATATTGTAAATGTTTGCGACGAGGTGATTTCTTGCATGCTCCTTATACGTTCCTATTCCACGTTCCAAGCCCTCATCGTCCCCGTATCCCAAGCCGGTCTCGGACAACCAGTACTGTCCCTGTATGTCGTAATTCACTCTTTCATCGGTTGCAAATCCCGAAACTATGAATTTCAATTGTAAATCCTTTGTAGGATTGTGCGTAAGCATGAACGCCCCGAACAAAGAGGAGAATTTATCGGCTTCCTGTCCGTCGAAATAGACCTTTAACTTCAAAAGCTCATAGAGATTACCGAATGACGTTTCTCTGTTTTGGGGAATGAACTCATATTTATTGTAAGCCACGTTGCCGAGAAAGGCGAGTTCCGTCTTCTCATTCAAGTCATACGTTGCATAAAGCTGCAAATCGTTGAAAGAAGGGAAGTAATCGCCCTCCGTATCCATTGCGGAAATAAGGTGTTTGGTGTTTTTGTTTCTAAATCCCAACTGATAAGTGAAGCGACTGCCCAATGCTTGTTCCACATGCAGGCTTGCACCCAACAAACCGAAAGAAGCCGAGGCTGAAAACTCCTGCGGCTTACGGTATTTTATATCCAAGACCGACGACATCTTGTCTCCGTATTTCGCATCGAAGCCTCCGGAGGAGAAAACGATGTCCGAGACCATGTCGGAGTTGATGAAACTCAACCCTTCCTGCTGTGCGGAACGCACAAGGAAAGGACGGAACACCTCAATATCGTTTACATACACCAAATTCTCATCAAAGTTTCCTCCCCTCACATTATATTGCGAACTGAGCTCGTTGTTGGAGGACACTCCGTCGAGACTTTTCAATAGGCTCTCCACTCCGCCTGTAGGACCTGCCACATTCTTCGCCCATTCCGAACTTATGCGGGTCAGCCCTTCCTCTCTCGAATTATCGCCTCTGACTTCCACTGCCTGCAAAAGCGAAGACTCTTCGATAAGTACAAAATCCAATCTGTGTTTTTCTCCTTTTCTCAAAACCAAAACTCTTTCCTCTTTCCTATATCCTACAAAGGAGACAACCACTTTCAACTTTTTGTTGTCGGGAACCTCGAAAGAATAATATCCCTTATCGTCTGCCATGCTTCCCACAGGCTTGGACAAATTCACAACGCCCACATTGGCACCCGGCAAGGCGTTCCCTGCACTGTCGCTCACGATACCGAACAGCACGGCACCCTTTTGCGAAAATCCGGCAATGAACCCGAAAATCAAAACGATGAAACAAACTATCCTTTTCAAGCCCTGTGTTTTTGACAGCAAATTTAGGCAAAATCTCCGAACCATCGGCAATGCAGAAAGCAAAAAAGCAAGACTACGTACCATTTATTCCTCATTTCTTATCGCCACCTCTACGCACCACATCGCCATACCCTCGCAGCCAAACGCCGTTCGCAAAAAATGAAACGCCGAAAGAATTTCGTAAAACGGCGATTCAAGAAATTCTTTCGGCGGTTTAATATTCACAAATCGGCGAAATGCCGTTTTGGAACATCATTCGATTTTTATGATGTTTGTTATTGCCGTAGCAAACGGCTTACCAATCTTTGGTGTATTCGTCGCTGACGGTGCCTTGTTGCAGTTCCTGTACGTAGTTGCTGCAATCCATATCTATTTCCAAGGAAGGCGGACGGTCGAAATCGCCTTTGTAGAAGTTGAGTTTGGGATTTTTCTCGCATTTCTGCATGAACAGTCCATAGACAGGCAATGCCATGGAGGCTCCCTGACCGAGGGCGGTGCTGCGGAAGTGTATGCTGCGAAGTTCTCCGCCGACCCATACGGCTGTTGCGAGTTTTGGGTTTATGCCGATGAACCAACCGTCGGAGTTGTTGTCGGTTGTTCCCGTCTTGCCGGCTATGGTGCTGCGTAATCCGTATTTATATCTCAGCCTTGCTCCCGTTCCGCTATCCACAACGCCTTTCATGAGTTCCAAAACGAGGTATGCGGTTTCTTCATCCAAGGCGGCGTTGCTTTTTGTGTTGAAGACCTCCAAGACCATGCCTTTGTTGTCGCATATTTTCGTTATGAATATAGGATTTTTATGCACTCCCTTGTTGGCGAATGTTGCCATTGCTTCTGCCATTTCCATGACCGAGAGGTCGGCTGTGCCGAGACAGATGGAAGGGACGGCAGGCATGGGGGTGGTGATACCCATTTGTTTGACGAGGTTGACGACGGATTGCGGCGTGGTGTAGTCTTTTATCAGTGCGGCGGAGACAAAGTTCACAGAGTTTGCCAACGCCCATTTCAAGGAGACCATTTCTCCTTCTCTTGCTTTGTTGGAGTTCTTCGGTGTCCAATTATCGTAATCTTCAAAGGTTACGGGGGTGTTGGAAATCTCGAAGCATGGAGACAGGTCGCTGTCTTTCATGGCTGCGGCATAGACGTATGGTTTGAATGTGGAGCCTACCTGACGGCGACCGAGCTTTGCATTGTCGAATTTGAAGTGCTTGTAGTTTATTCCGCCGACATAGACTTTGATATGACCTGTTTGCGGTTCTATGCTGACCATTCCTGTGTTCAGGAAGTGCTTATAATATCGCAGACTGTCCCATGGGGACATCACGGTGTCTTTATCGCCGTTCCAAGTGAAGACTCTCATCTTGGTTTTCTGCTCGAAGTTGGCTTTTATTTCTTTATCGCTCAAGCCTTCTTCTTTCAAATCTCTGTAACGGTCGGAATTTTTCATCGCTTGCAGGTAATATTTTTCTATATCTGCCCTGCTTATGCCTGTGAACGGTGCATCACGATAGCCTTTCGTGTGTTTGAAAAATTCGTTTTGCAGATACTTGAAATGTTCCTTCACCGCATCTTCGGCGTTTTTCTGCATCTGGTAGTTGATTGTGGTGTATATTCTCAATCCGTCTTTGTGTACGTCGTATTGGTCGCCGTTAGGCTTGTAGTGCGTCTTGCACCAATCTTTCATATAGTTGCGAAGCATTTCGCGAAAATAGGTTGCAATACCTTCATCATGAGCCTGCGGATTGTATTTGAGCTTTATGGGTTGTGCGGATTTGGCTTCCAGTTGTTCGGGAGTAAGATAGCCGTACTTCTCCATTTGAGACAATACGGTGTTTCTTCTTTTCAAAGCGTTCTCAGGGTTTCTCACGGGGTTGTATGTGGTCGGAGCTTTCAGTAATCCTACCAAAACGGCTGCTTCTTCGACTTCCAGTTCCGAGGGAAGTTTGGTAAAGAAAGTATGGGAGGCCGCTTTGATTCCGAAAGCGTTGCTTCCGTAATCCACAGTATTGAGATACATGGAAAGGATTTCGTCCTTGGAGTAATTCCTCTCCAACTTGATTGCGACTATCCACTCTTTCAGTTTGGCGTAAACCGTGCCGACAGCCGACTTCTTCTCTCTCGGGAAAAGATTTTTGGCTAATTGTTGCGTCAGTGTGCTTCCTCCACCCGAACTTTTGTGGCCTCCCAATATTGTTTTGGTCAATACCCTGAACAAGGAGCGGGCATCTATTCCTGAATGTTCCCTGAATCTTGCGTCTTCGGTTGCTATGAGTGCGTTTATCATATTCGGAGAGATGTCTTTGTAGTTGACGTTGGAACGATTCTGTATTCCGATATAACCCAACAGTTCTCCCGAATCCGCATATACCTCGGTGGCAAGATTGGCTTTCGGGTTCTCCAATTCCTCGAAGGTAGGCATAAATCCCAACCAGCCGAAAGATAACATCGTAAAGAAGATTGCTATCAGAAACAGGACGCAAAGGTAACTCACCCACATGATTCTGACATACCTTTTGTTGTCGTTGTTCTGTTGTTGCTTCTTCAAGGGTTTCTTATTCTGCATTTGTTTTCTGCTTTCTTGTTTTGCTTAATCCTGATACTCTATGTGCAAGCCCACATCTCTTATTCCGACGAGCGAACTGTCGCTCGTGGCTTGGTAAATTTCAAAGACGTACCTGCCTTTCTGCTTGAACTCCACGTTCTTTGCTATCCAAAAGCGATTATCCTTCACATCGAAACTGCCTTTGCCCTTCCACGTTCCGTCGGGATAGGCAAGGTAGCATTCTATCGTGTCTGTCCGTGTAATGCTTCCGTCAGGCAATATGGTCTTCATGAAAAAGTATATGTTGTTATAGGGATAGTCAGTGGTGTTCCGCACATTCAGTGCCATTTTATACTTGTTTGAAGTGTTCTTTACGTCAAATTCATAGAAGATTTTGTCATCTGCTTTCCACGATTCGGAATCTACGGTTTTGTTTTCGTCATATACGACGTTGCTGTTGCATGATGCAAACAGGAATACCAGCAACGGAATAATGACAAAGAGTTTCAATGCTCCGGAATGCGGTTTCGATTTCAGGAAATTGGCATTCGATTTCATCTTTGTGCGTCGGATTTGTTGTCTTTGTTCTTTTCGGCAAAGGATTCTATGTCATCGGGCAGTATATTCCGCTTGTTGTCTTGGATTATTTTCTTTACGGAATTGACGGATAGCGGTATCAGTTCGGGAGAGTTTTGATACGAATACCACATCAGGCGTTTGAATACATCGGTTTTGTGATATATCGCTTTGCCTTTCTTTGTCTCCAATGCCACTCCTTGTTCCGGAAACGACTTCAAGGCATCTACATAAACGTCATACTCATAGTTCAAACAGCATTTAAGTTTGCCGCATTGCCCTGCAAGTTTCTGAGGATTGGGAAATAGTTGCTGTGTCTTGGCAACCGAAGTGGATACCGAATGAAAGGAGTTCAGCCATGTACTGCAGCATAATTCTCTGCCACATGTGCCTATGCCTCCGAGGCGACCTGCTTCCTGCCTTGCTCCTATTTGTTTCATCTCTATCCTTATGCGGAATTCCTCTGCCAATGACTTGATGAGTTGACGGAAATCCACTCTGTCGTCTGCCGTATAGTAGAATATGGCTTTGGTTCCGTCGCCTTGAAATTCCACATCGTTCACTTTCATTTTCAAATCGAGGCTGCCTGCCAAGCGTCTGGTCTCGAAAATCATGCCATCTTCCTTTTCGATGGACTGCAACCACTTTTCTATGTCCGTAACCTTTGCTCTGCGGTAGAGTTTCTTGATGTTATCGCCGTTTTCCACCTTTTTCTTCTTCATCTGAATGCGGCACAACTCGCCTTTCAGGGTAACTATTCCTATATCATGCCCCGGCGTTCCTTCCACTGCCACAATGTCTCCCTCGCAAATCTCCAATCCTTCCGGCAAACGATAGAAATCTTTCCTCGAATTCTTGAATCTGACCTCCACAACGTTGCATTCTCCTGTGTTTGACGGCGTATGTATGTGTTCCATCCAGTTGTGGACGTTCAATTTGGAGCAACTGTCCCGCTCCATTTTGCTTACGGGTTTGTAACACTCCGGTTTCCGGCAGCATGCTCGCGAAAGCAATACATTAGATTCGTAATGCGTTCTGCCCATGTCCAGTTCTTCATCGAAATATGGGTGTGTGAATTGTTCCAAACCCACAACCTCTTCTCTGTCGTCCTGCTCCACAAATTTGCGACTCGATTGTGCAGCCGTACGGTTTGATTGAGGGGTTTCCTCTTGTTGTTTGCTTGATTCTTGTTCTGTATTTTCGCTTGTGTTTTCTATCATCTGTTTATGTATTGTGTCTTTTGGTATGACCTTTTCTTTACTTCTTGTTCAACTGCATGCCAAGTTGCAGGCTCAAATCGAAGAACAGTATTTTGGAATTGGCGTTTCGACCGATATGGTAGCGGGCTTGTTCCAACAAACGGGAGATTGCCGTTATGTTGTTGCCGTTCACGAATTTGGAAAACTTGTTTCTGAACTCACTTTCCTCATCTCCGAACAGGCTTCCTTTGATTGGCATTCCCATATTGCACATAAAACACTCCCTGAACAACTCCGAAGCATGGGAAAGGAAGTTCTTCTGCGTTTCCCTGCCCGTTTTGGCAATCTGTTCGACCCAAAGCGATATTTCGGAGGCTTTGCTCCTGTACAGAAATGCCGCTCTCGTCCATTTGATGAACGATTCCGTGAATTCTTTTTTCGTTTCGGCATCATATTGCAGGGCTTTTATGAGGTCGCCTTCTGCATTTGCTGCCATGATTGCGGCTTTTTCCAGAGCGATGTGCTTTTTCTCGACGAGGTAATGCTCAATCGAGGTGTCCTCAATCGGAAGCACCTTCACCAACTGCGTTCTCGACAATATGGTCGGCAATATGGCTTCGGTGTTTTCGGTAATCAGGAGAAACAAAGTACCATCGTAGGGTTCCTCAAGTATCTTTAAGAGTTTGGGAGCAGCATCATGACGCAACCTATCGGCACACCATATTATCATTATCTTGTATGGCGACTCGTAGGTCGTCATCGTCAAATCCCGAATTATCGAAGCTGCATCGCGGACATTGATTTCGCCTTGCTTATTGTCCACTTTCAAGTACTCGAACCATGAATTTACGTCTATGTATCCCTCTTTCTCCGAAACGAATTCCCTAAACTCTTCCATGAAAAGAGCGGATTCGTTATTCTTATCGACCTTTTTCGTTGTCGTGTTCGGAAAAATGAAATGCAAATCGGGGTGAGCCAGCTTGGAATACTTCAAACACGACGGACATTTGCCGCAAGAGTCTCCGTGAAGCTCGTTTTCGCCTGCCGATTCATTGTATTGGCGGTTCGTGCAGCTGACAAATTGAGCATAAGCCAAAGCCATGGCAAACGTTCCGCTGCCTGCCGCTCCGGCAAACAACTGTGCGTGCGGCACTCTCTTTTCTTTCACCGCCTCAATCAAGGAGTTCTTCAACTGTATCTGTCCTGCGATTTGTGCAAACTGCATTTTCTTTGCGTATTTCTTTGCATTCGACTTTTTATATCAGCGATACAAAACCCGAAATTCCTGCAAAGGTATCAAAATTTGCCGATACCTTTGCAGGAATACCCGATTTATTTCTCTTGAAGCAAAGTGTTAATCCCTGTTTCCGAAGATTCTTAGCAGGTAAAGGAAGATATTGATAAAGTCGAGGTACAACGACAATGCTCCTATCAAGGCTATCTTCGCCGCATGCTCGCTTGTGTTGTCCGCCTCTTGCAAAGCGTTCTTTATCTTATTGGTGTCATACGCTGTAAGACCGACAAAGACCAAGACGCCTACATAGCTGATAATCATTCCGAATGTTCCGCTCTTCAAAAAGAGGTTTACAACCGTTGCAATAATCAATCCGATCAAGCACATGAAACACAGACCGCCTATATTGCTCAAATCTCTTTTCGTAACGATACCTACCAATGTCATTGCGGCGAAAGTGCCTGCCGTGATGAAGAATACACTCGCTATGCTGCTCGCTGCGTACGCCAGAAAGATAGTCGATAATGTCGCACCGTTGATTACCGAATACAAAACGAACAAAATCGTTGCATTAACGAGCGAAAGTCTGTCTATTCTCGCCGAAATCGACCATACCAAAGCCAATTCCGCTATTATCAGTCCCCAGAACACCAATCTGTTTCCGAAGATTGCAGAAAGCAAAACCGGGCTTGATGCAACGACGAAGGCAGTAAAACCTGTGATTAACAAAGCGAGCGTCATCCAAATGTAAACTTTCGGCATCAAAGCCGGCATCGTCAAAACACCGCTTCGACGCTTTTCCTGTGTAATGTTGAAGTTTTTGTTTTCCATAATATTGTTTCTGATTTCGATTGCAAAGATAACATTTTCCGATAACAACGAAACACAACAACGAATAATTGTTTCCAATCGATGAAAACCGAAATCGAAACAATATTTCTTCCGAATTTTCCATATTATTTTGCCGTCTTAAACCGTGGAAACAGCCATCGACGCTTCAAAACGAAGAGACCTGTTTACCAGAACGCCGATTCACGAAAATAAAACGGCGGAAGAAAAAATTTTTCCGCCGTTTCAGAAAATTCTTTCGGCGTTTCGCCAAAGTGCTGACAAACAAAAGCATTTCCAAACGGCGTTTTAAGCACTCCGAAATGGTCATAAATAATGTTAAAGATGCAATTTTGCTTTCTTTGTTCGGGAACAATGTATATATTTGCACTATCAAACATGAGTTAATATGAAAACGACTTGTTATTCTTCCGATTTCATAAACCTTATAGGTAAAAACAATTTGAGCAGTTTCGGGCTTGCCGAATTGTTTTGAACACTGCGACAAGCCGAATACACCGAATTGAAAATAATATTTAATCACAAAAAATCCGAAGAATGAAAAAATTGATTACACTTTTGGTTTTGGCAAATGAACGAACAGTTGCGTATCTGCCAAAAAGGTTATTCACATTTTTGGTTTTGGCAGTCGTTTGTTTGACTGCGTATTCGCAACTCCCGCAAATTATAACGCAAGTGGGAGATGACACTTTGGTTGTTACGCAATATGACACCGTGGTATTGTTCCACCACCCGGATTATCAGAGTTGCAGCATGAATGCATGGGATTACAGAATTCCTGACAGTCATCTTCCTTGGGGAACAATGGAAGGGTATTATCTTGAGATGGTGAGGCATACAAAACCTTCTGTTTCTTTCTATGATTCCATTCATGAGTGTCCTGTTACATACGGTCCGAGAGATTTGTCGGGTTCTTTCTTCGGAAGAAACAGTTACTGGGCGGAGGCGTATGCTCAGCCTTTCCATTTCGACTCCGTTGTAACGGTAATCGGTGTGGCAGCTCAGGTGATTGGAGATATTATTTACCCTGACAAGAAGTTTTACATAACAACGGAGAAATACGATTTCAGTCCTCTTGCATCTGCGGTGGCTTATCCTGCGGCTCAGCAGGGAGCTACAAGAAAAGGTATGGGTTATTATTTCTTCGACAATGCCGTAAGTGAAAGAGATTTCTTTATAGTGGGCGAGACGTACGTCAACATTCAGGATTCTGCGTGCAGGTCTGAAGTGAATGATGGTTATATAGGTTTCCCTTATCTGATGTACAATGCTACTTTCAGTATATGCGATACTTTGTGGCAGGATACGATAATCGGTTGTCAGGGTTCGGAGAGTCCTTGGTTCAAACGAATGGGTGTGTGGAAGCGATTTGTCGATGACACGGTGTATTACACTGTTCATAAATCCACTTTGAATTTTAATCCTATCATTGTCGTGCCTTCTTCGGCTTCTTCCGATATTTTGCAAGCGACGGATTTGGAAAGTACTTGCAGCGTTTATCCCAATCCTGCTCATGACGAGGTCGTGATACAAAGCAATTTCAAGATTGAATACTTGGAGTTGTTCGATATGATGGGCAAGTGTGTCATCAGACAGGAAAGACAATGTCATGAAGCGGTGATGAATTTGAGAGGTCTGCCTGCCGGTAACTATATTATGAGGATACAGACCGTAAAAGGGATTATGGAGAAGAAGGTATTGAAGCAATAAAATTGTTTTCTCTTCTGTTCGGAAGCCGAAGAGGGGTTTGCTCTTCGGCTTTTGTCTTTCGGCTCGGTCGATTTGACGGCAAGGAAAACCGACCGGCTGGTTATGATAGATTTTTGGTTTATTCCGCGAAATGTTTGCCGAAAACGGCTTACAAAAACACCGAAAGGGAAAAACAGAAGTGGCATTTGAGATTTTTTCTGATGTTTACGTATTGATATTTAACCACATAGGAAATACAAGAGAAATATATTTGGCTTTTTCTTTGTAGAAGAGAAATTTTGTTGTAGCTTTGCCTATGGATAGGGCGATAAACCGCATTATCTAGCCATAAAAATAGAGAATTTACTTCGGAATCAATTCTTAGTCCAAGTTATGAAATGTTGGATAAAATGGAGAATTGAAAGTCTTCGCTGATGTGATAGATGTAAAATAGGCTGTTGAACATGAAGAGAATTGTTTTGTGTGTTTGCATTTTCTGTTTGCCGGGATTGTTTTCCCATGGTGCTTTTGCACAGGCAATAAAAGATTGCATGAGTGCGGCAAACAGTGTTGTCTTTCCATTAGAGAAACCCAACAAAGTGTTTCAGGCATCAAGGGTTGAGAGGTTTGCTTGTCGTGAGGCAGGCGGTGCTTTTGATGTGGTGAGCATAGATACAAACGGAATATCGATGTTGACATACAATGTGGTCGCAAAACAATTCTCTTCTTATGAATTGACTAAACTTTATAAGGCAAACAATCAAAGTATTCGTGACGTATGTGCCAATGATGAGGTTTTGATTGTTGCAAGTTCATGGAACGGAGGGCGGCTTCAGATTTACGAAAGAGAGAATGCTGATTCGCATTTTGTTTTTTCGAGAGCTGTAGAGCTTCCCGAAGAATTCAGATATATTAATCAGGTGTTTTTGCTGCATGATAGGAAGGTGTTGGTGTGCAGTTGGTATTTGTGCAGCCGTTGCGATATAAACGATTTTGTCAAGGTCGGTGTGTTTGACTTAAAGACGGACAAAATTGAGATTGTAAAGTCTTTCGAGTTGGGTTTTCAAGGTTTGACTTATTTCACACCTCATCGTTTGTTTGATGTATCGGGAGACAGGATATTCTTCGCACATTTGGGTTCTTATAAGATTTATGAGTATGATTCGAACTTGGATTTGCTGGATAGCATAGTGGCAGATAATTCTTTCAAGGGTTGGAAAACTTACCCGAAAAAGAAGATGAAAAAGGTATTGAGAAAATATAAAGACCCCATATCAAGAATATGGTATTTGAATGATTATACGGACTATTCCAGATTGAACAATATATATGTGGGAGGTGAAAATGAGTTGATTGTCGGCTATTTCCTTGGGGGTAATGATATGCTTACAGATGTTTGGAGAAAGGACAACGGGAAGTGGAAACTGTATCGTCATGCTTTGGCGGATATTTCTTTGAATAACAGCGACAGATATAATCGTCTATACACTTTGGGCTGGACGAATTTACTTAATGTGTTCGATGCAAAGCAGAAGAAGGTGTTTCGAATAAATTATGACTTGCCATTGGATTTGAAAAGGCTCGAGTTGATGAGCGAAGATGATTTTGAGAGTTTCAAACAGAATTATTTGTCGGAACATGAACAGGTTATCGTGTTAGATGAATGGGATTATGATTTCGATTTGAAATGAGGTTGCGGTTGTTCTTCTTGGTGAGTTTGCTTCTTTTTGGAGTCCGGTGTGTATCTCAGGAGGTTTTTGTGGACTTCAAAGGCAGTGAGGTCTTTTTGCAAAAAGGTAAGTCTCAAATAATGGTATGTCTGTCCACTGCGAGTTGCCACCAATGTTATATTGAATTGCATGATTTTCTCAACAAACAGAATGTTTTTGAAAGACAGGATTTGAATTTCGTCGTTCTTTGCTTTTTGGACGAGAAACAAATTAAGGATATTGTTGTAAGGAAAAATTTGTATGAAGTGGCAAGAAACTATTTCCCTGAAACCGAACAGGTGTATTTCACCGCAATGCGTTCCATAAAAAAGATAAAGTTTCGCAAATACAAACTTGACGCGAGAAAGTTTCCTTGTGTTTTTATTCTTGACAAAGATGGGAGAATGAAATTCTTCGAGGATTACAGGGAATTCATATCGGAATATATTTAATTGCAGATAGACTTCTGTGATGCATGCAACCGATTATTGAGGTGCAAATCCGAAAATATCAAATAATCTTTTTACCTTTGCACTCCGAAACATTATGGAAAGACAAACAACTATAAGCAATCCCGTTGGAGCAGAGGGCAAAGGTCTTCACACAGGTAAACATGTGAAAGTAAGATTGCTGCCTGCAGAGTGCAATACGGGTGTGATTTTCAGAAGAACGGATTTGGAGAATTGCCCTTGTATTCCTGCTTCTGCCGATTTGGTTTGCGATACTTCGCGTGGGACAAGTCTGTGCAAGGGAGGTGTTAAAGTATGTACAGTGGAGCATTTGATGTCTGCTCTTTATGCAATGCGAATTGATAATGTGGTGGTGGAACTGGACGGGGAGGAAGTGCCGATTTTAGACGGTAGTTCCCGCATTTGGGTAGAGTGTATAGAAAAAGGCGGGATTAAAGAGTTGGAAGCGGAGAGGACTTATTATGTTTTACGAGAGCCTGTTGTTTATTCTGAGGAAGAAAGCGGTATAGAATTGTTGGCGTTGCCGTACGACGGCTTCAAGGTGGATTTGTCGATAGAGTTCGCTTCACAGACAGTGGGTTCGCAAACGGCTTTCCTGTCTTCTTTAGACGAATTCAAAGAGGGTTTCGCAACTTGTCGCACATTCGTTTTTCTTAGTGAAATAGAGCAGTTGTTGAATTATAACCTTATAAAAGGCGGAGACTTGGATAATGCCTTGATTTTTGTAGATAAGGTTTTGGACGAAAGTCGCATAGAACACCTTGCAAAGGTCTTCGGCAAAAATCCGCAAGAGGTCAAGGTCGAACAAGGGGTGCTGAACAACATAAAACCGCAATATGTCAACGAACCGGCAAGGCATAAATTGCTGGACTTCATCGGCGATATTGCATTGGTGGGAAGATATGTCAAGGCTCGGTTTATAGTTAAGAAACCGGGGCATCGAGTTAATAATAAACTATCACGTAAAATCAAGAGTATTATGGAGAATACGAAGAAGGCTCCTTTTTATGATCCGAATAAAGAGCCGGTGTATGATATAAAGGCAATAAAAGAACGTTTACCTCACAGATTTCCCATGTTGCTTGTTGATAAAATCATAGATATGGGAGATGACTATGTGGTCGGCTTGAAGAATGTAACAGGAAATGAGGATTTCTTCAACGGACACTTTCCGGAAGAGCCTGTAATGCCGGGTGTGTTGATTGTCGAGGCATTGGGGCAGACAGGTGGAATGCTTGCATTGAAGGATGTCGAAGATCCGGAGAATTACAGTACCTACTTCATGAAATTCGAGGAGGTGAAGTTCAGAAATAAGGTCGTTCCGGGTGATACATTGTTGCTTAAACTGCAACTATCGGAGCCGATTCGCAGAGGCATAGTGAAGATGAAAGGTACGGCTTATGTAGGAGAAAGAGTGGTTGTGGAAGCGGATATGATGGCTCAAATTGCAAAAACGAAAAAACAGTCATTATGAACGAGCAACTCGCGTTTATTCACCCGAATGCCAAAATCGGCAAAAACGTTACAATAGAGCCGTTCGCTGTTATCTATGATGACGTGGTCATAGGCGATGATTGTTGGATAGGTTCTCATGTTACTATATTCCCGGGGGCAAGAATAGGTAAGGGGTGTAAGATATTTCCCGGGGCAAGCATAGCTGCCGTGCCGCAGGATTTGAAGTTTGCAGGGGAATATACCACCTGTGAAATAGGCGACAATAACGTGATACGAGAGTTCGTAACAATCAACAGAGGAACGAGTGCAAACGGGAAAACAGTTGTGGGTAACAATAATCTTATCATGGCATACGCTCATGTGGCTCATGATTGTGTTGTAAAGAACAACTGTATTCTTGCAAACTCAGCCACGTTGGCAGGGCATATTCTCATAGATGATTATGCCATAATAGGCGGACAATGTGCCATTCACCAGTTTACGAGAATAGGAAAGCATGTCATATTGATGGGCGGTTCGCTTGTCGATAAGGACATTCCACCTTACGTCAAGGGTGGCAAGTTTCCCGTATCTTATTGTGGCGTAAATTCGGTCGGTTTGCTCCGAAGGGGTTATTCGCAGGAGGTTGTAAACGACATACAAGGTCTTTACCGTATAGTGTTTCAAAAAGGTTTGATGTATAGTGCAGCTCTTGAAGAATTGAAACAGCAGCCGCAATCGGCGGAAAGAGATGAAATAATTTCTTTCATGGAAACAGCGGAACGCGGATTGATGAAGGGTTTTACTTCGGTGAGAAGATAGCAGTCGGATAGGAAATAATTTAGAGATTAAACAGAATAGTAAGGTTTTGCATCGGGTGTATGCTTTTTGCATGCCCGATGTTTCTTTTATGATTGCTGTATGCGGATGTGCGGAAATAAAACGTTTATGAAGCAAGTCTTTTAAGCGGAAAGCACTTGTGCGTGTTGCGAAAATCCGGCAGTAAAAGTGTATCCTTTTGCCACATTGTGAGAATATTTCCTGCGTTTTCATTGCAGGTTTTGAAAAAAGCAGTATCTTTGCAACCGTGTTGTTGGGTGTGGCGGTTCAAATTCAATTTTGACGGAGGGAGCTGTAGTTCCCTATTTTTATATGTAAGAGTGATGATTGATAAAGCATATATAGCAAACAAGGCAGAGAGTTTTTTGGAGGGTGGTTCATTATTTCTGGTTATGGTGAAAGTGAGTTCCGATAACCGGATAGAAGTTTTCATTGATGGAGATGAAGGGGTCAGAATACAGGATTGTATCGATTTGAGCAGAAAATTGGAGGCTTGTTTGGATAGAGAGCAGGAGGATTTCGAACTCAGTGTACTTTCTTGGGGATTGGGAGAACCGTTGAAGATGAAAAGACAATTTGAGAAGAATATCGGAAAGAATGTCGAGGTTGTTTGTGCGGACGGTAGAAAGCTCGATGGAAAATTGTCGGAGGTTAAGGAGAAAGGTTTCGTGATTGAACTTGAAAAGGGTAAAGGAAAGAACAAGACTGTTGAACAGTTAGAGTTAAAAGACGAAGAAGTTAAAACGACAAAAGTGCTTATATAAATTGATGGAGAGGAATGTGTGATTGGAAACGAGGCAAGCGTAAGAGCCAATCAAACATTACTAAATATAAATTGACGAGGAAAGAATGGAAAATTTAAGTTTGGTAGATACGTTTTCAGAGTTCAAGGAATTCAAGAATATAGAGACAGAAACCTTGATGAGAATAGTGGAAGATGTGTTCAGAGGTGTTTTGGTAAAGAAGTACGGCTCTGACGATAACATCGACATTATTGTAAACGTAGAGAAAGGCGACTTTGAAATATGGAGAAACAGGGTGATTGTCGAGGACGGTAAAGTTGAAGATGAGAATACTCAGATTGCTTATTCCGATGCCGTGAAGATAGAACCGGATTTCGAGGTCGGCGAGGAACTTTCCGAGGAAATCAAATTAAAGGATTTCGGTCGCAGGGATATTCTTGCGATAAGGCAGAATTTGGTCGGTAAGGTGCAGGAGTATGAAAGAGCCAATATATTCACGAAATACAAGGAAAAAGTCGGTGAGATAGTTATCTGTGAGGTCTATCAGGCTTGGAAGAAAGAAGTGTTGTTGATTGATGAAGAAGGTGTAGAGGTCGTTTTGCCGAAAAGCGAGCAAATCCCCGGCGATTTCTTCCGCAAAGGTGATACAGTAAAGGCTGTTGTGTTGAAAGTGGAAATGAGAAACGGCATACCGAACATTGTTTTGTCCAGAGTTTCTCCTATTTTTCTCGAGAAGTTGTTCGAGCAAGAGGTACCTGAAATTTATGATGGCTTGATTACGATAAGGAATGCTGTGCGTCAACCGGGTGAAAGGGCAAAGGTCGCTGTGGAATCGTATGATGACAGAATCGATCCTGTGGGTTCTTGCGTCGGTGTCAAAGGAGGAAGAATACATGGTATCATCAGGGAATTGCGAAACGAGAACATAGACGTGATAAACTATACGCCTAATGTCGAATTGTACATAACAAGGGCCTTGAGTCCTGCAAAGGTTATTTCGGTAACCGTTGACGAGGCTCATAAGAAAGCTGACGTGTTCATGCACCCCGATCAGGTTTCTTTGGCTATCGGAAAAGGTGGCTATAACATCAAGTTGGCAGGTAAGCTTACAGGATATGAAATAGAGGTGTACAGAGATAGCGACATGGATTATGAGGATGTCGATTTGGATGAGTTCAGAGATGAAATAGACTCGTGGATAATAGATACGTTGAAAGGTATCGGTTGCGATACGGCGAAAAGCGTATTGGAATTGTCGAAAGAGGAGTTGGAGAACAGAACGGATCTTGAAGCCGAAACGATAGATAACGTTTTGGCAACTTTGAGAGCAGAGTTTGAAGACTAAGCAAGTCCCCGATGGGATACTACATAGTGATAACGCAGGGCAGACCTGCAAAATAGGAATTTTATAAGCAACGATATGTCGGCAGAAAATAAGACTTTAAGATTAAGTAAGGTAGCACGAGAACTCAATGTTGGAATAAGCACCATTGTGGAATATCTCAACAAGAAAGGAAAGAAGATAGAGAGTTCGCCGAATACCAAAATAGATACGGGCGTTTACGAAATGTTGTTGAAGGCTTTTCCTCATGATAGGGAAATTAAAGCAGTCAGTGAGAATATAGTAAGCGTTCGTCCCAAAGAAACTATTATCCAAGCCGAAGATATAGTTGCAAAGCAAAAAGATATAGAAGAGGATTTTGTCGATACAAGAGAAATCATCATCAAGAGTTCCACCATGGACTTCAAATCGGAAAAAGCAAAAACCAAGAAAGAGAAGTCCGAGGATAAGAAGAAAGATGAAAAGGCTGAAATCAAGACAAAAGAAGAGCCTATAAAAGTTGACAAAAAGGCGGAGAAAGTTGAAGAAAAGACGGAAGAAAATAAGCCTGATACTGTCGATAAAACAGAAAAGGAAGATAAGCAAAAGGATACCAATGTCAAGATACTTGGTAAGATAGACTTGGATTCCATAAACTCGAAAGTAAAGCCGGAAAGAAAGACAAAGGCTCAAAAGGAGAAAGAAAAAGCGGAGAAGAAAAAAGCTACCGAACAACAAAAAGATAAAGCTAAGGAGAAAAAGCAACAGCCGGAGAAGCAAAAGTCTATAAAGACAGAAGGCAACGTTAAATCGGAAAAACTTGAAAAGCCTGTCAAGACAGAGGATAAGCCTCAGCAAAAGGCAGAACAAGAAAACGTAAAACAGGCACAGGAGGAGAACAAAGTTCAGTTCATCAAAACGAAGTATGTCAAGTTGGACGGACCTAAGATAACGGGTGAAAAGATAGATTTGACTGCTTTTGAAAAGAAGAAAAAGCAACCTGTGGCATCTTCGTCCAAAGGAAAGATTGAAAAGGACAGCGGAAAAGACAAAAAGAAACGAAAGAGAATAAAACCTTCACCTGTACAAGCCGACCAAAAACAGCAAAGTGCGGTAACCGGAGTTGCCAATGCAAAGAAGGATAAGAACAAACACGCAAAGGCGAAGAAAGAACCTGTAAAGAAACAGGAACTTAGCGAGGTTGAAATCGAAAAGCAAATCAAAGAGACCTTGGCTCGTTTGTCTCCGATGGGTAAGAGTAAGACTTCAAAGCACAGGAGAGATAAAAGACAAATCGTTTCACAGCATATTCAGGAAGAACGCCAACATGAGTTGGAGGAACAAAAAGTATTAAAGGTTACCGAATTTGTTACAGCAAACGAATTGGCAACCATGATGAATGTTCCCGTAACCAAAATCATAGCTTCATGTATGACTTTGGGCATGTTCGTTTCCATAAATCAACGTTTGGATGCAGAGGCGATACAGTTGATAGCAGATGAATTCGGTTTCACTGTCAAGTTCGTAAGTGCCGATGTCGTTGAAGCCATTTCCAATGAAGACGAAGAGGACAGAGAAGAAGATTTGCGTCCACGTTCCCCTATAGTTACCGTAATGGGACACGTCGACCATGGAAAGACCTCATTATTGGACTATATAAGAAAAACAAACGTGATAGCCGGCGAGGCAGGAGGAATAACCCAGCACATAGGAGCATACGAGGTGGTATTGCCTGAAAGCGGCAAGAAAATAACATTCCTCGATACCCCGGGACACGAAGCGTTCACCGCAATGCGTGCCAGAGGTGCTAAGATGACGGACTTGGCAATAATCGTTATAGCTTGCGATGATAAGATAATGCCTCAAACCATAGAAGCCATCAACCATGCACAAGCAGCAGGAGTGCCAATCATATTTGCATTGAACAAAATAGATAAACCCGGTGCAGACCCTGACAGAATAAAATCCGAGTTGGCGAACATGAACCTCTTGGTCGAGGAATGGGGAGGTAAAATCCAATCGCAGGAAATCTCAGCCAAGAAAGGTATAAATGTGGATTTGCTTTTGGAAAAGGTGTTGTTGGAAGCGGAAATGTTGGATTTGAAAGGCAATCCGAACAAGAGAGCGAAAGGAACGGTCATAGAGTCTTCCCTTGATAAAGGAAGAGGATACGTCGCCAAGATATTGGTACAGGACGGAACGATAAGACAAGGCGATGTTGTCTTAGCAGGCTCGACTTACGGTAAAGTAAAGGCAATGTACAACGAAAGGAATAAACTTCTCAAAGAAGCCGGTCCATCGACGCCTGTATTGTTGTTGGGATTGAACGGAGCACCTCAGGCGGGAGACATGTTCAACGTTATGCCGAGCGAGAAAGAAGCAAAGGATTTGGCAAGCAGAAGAACACAACTCCAAAGAGAGCAAGGTTTGAGAACGCAAAAGCACATCACTCTCGACGAAATAGGAAGACGAATAGCCATAGGAGACTTCAAACAGTTGGATTTGATAGTAAAAGCCGACGTGGACGGTTCCGTGGAAGCTCTGTCAGACTCATTGTTGAAGCTATCCACTCCGGAAGTACAAGTCAATGTCATTCACAAATCCGTGGGACAAATCACCGAATCGGACGTATTGTTGGCTACGGCAAGCAACGCCATCATCATAGGCTTCCAAGTACGACCTTCCGTCGGGGCAAGAAAACTTGCAGAGCAAGAACAGATAGACATAAGACTTTATTCAATCATCTATACCGCAATCAACGAATTGAAAGACGCCATAGAAGGTATGCTTTCTCCTGAAATACAAGAAAAGATAGTTGCGAACCTTGAAGTAAAAGAAACTTTCAAGATTTCAAAAGTCGGAACCATTGCGGGTTGTATTTGCTTGGACGGAAAGATAAACCGACAAACCAACGTTCGAATCATACGAGACGGAATCGTTGTATATACAGGCAGGTTGGCCTCCTTGAAAAGATTCAAAGACGATGTCAAAGAAGTTGTCATGGGACAGGATTGCGGATTGAACATAGAAAACTTCAACGATATAAAGGTCGGAGATATAATCGAGGGCTACGAAGAAATAGAAATAAAGAGAACATTGAAATAAAAATCGAAATTTGCCGTTACTACAATCGTGGATTACGACAGAAAAACGGTGAAATTCCATAACGCCCTCATAGTTCAAGGGATAGAACGGAAGTTTCCTAAACTTTAAATGTAGGTTCGAGTCCTACTGGGGGTACAAACAAGGTTGGCAAAGTCTTGCCGCCTTGTTTTTTTTCGCACAAAAATCACGACAATGATAAATGTAAACAATCTGGAATTGCAATTCGGCAAGCGAATTTTGTTTCAAGAAGTCAATATGCAATTCAACCCCGGTAATTGCTACGGGATAATAGGAGCCAACGGGGCAGGCAAATCGAGTTTTCTTAAATTGCTGAGCGGAGAACTGCAAGCCAACAAAGGTACAATCACACAAGGTCAAGGCGAAAGAATGAGCGTGCTTGCACAAGACCACTTCGCTTTCGAGCAATACACCGTTCTCGATACGGTTCTTATGGGACATAACACCCTTTGGGACATCATGCAGCAGAAAAACGCCTTGTATGCAAAAGAAGACTTCTCCGAAGAGGACGGAATATTGGCAGCCGAATTGGAAGACAAATTCGCACAAATGGACGGTTGGAATGCAGAAAGTGAAGCCGCCGCATTATTAAGCGGATTGGGAATAAAGGAAGACCTGCATTATCGTTTGATGAGCGAATTGGACGGAAAACAAAAAGTCAGAGTCCTTTTGGCAAGAGCCTTATTCGGGAAACCCGATAACCTTTTGTTGGACGAGCCGACCAATGACCTCGACCTCGACACCGTATCATGGTTGGAGAATTACCTCGGAACATTTGAAGGTACAGTTTTGGTCGTATCCCACGACAGGCACTTCCTCGACTCCGTCTGCACCCACACAGTGGACATAGACTTCGGCAAACTGGAACTCTACGCCGGCAATTACAGTTTTTGGTACGAGTCAAGCCAGCTCGCATTGAAGCAAAAACTCAACCAAAACAAAAAAGCCGAAGAGAAGAAGAAAGAATTAGAAGAATTTATCCGCCGATTTTCTGCCAATGTCTCCAAAAGCAAGCAAACCACATCACGCAAAAAAATGTTGGAAAAACTCAATATCGAGGACATCAAGCCATCTTCACGCCGTTATCCCGGTATCATTTTCACCCCCGAGCGTGAAGCCGGCGATCAAATCCTGCAAATCGAGAACCTTTCCTGCTCTTTGGAAGGCAGAATGCTTTTCAGAGACTTGAATCTCAACGTAAACAAAGGCGATAAAATCGTATTTCTTTCGCGAGACACCAAGGCAATGACTTCCCTTTTTCAAATACTCACCTCACAACAACAAGCCGACAGCGGAACTTTCACATGGGGACAAACCATCACCACAGCCTATCTGCCATTGGACAATTCCGCCTTTTTCGATAACGATTTGAACATCATGGATTGGCTGGCACAATACTCCACAGACACACATGAACTATACCTCAGAAGTTTTCTCGGACGCATGCTCTTTTCCACCGAAGACGGAAACAAGAAAGTAAAAGTCCTTTCAGGAGGAGAGAAAATGCGATGCATGATAGCTAAGATGATGTTGTGCAACGCCAACTGTCTTATCCTCGACACACCGACCAACCACCTCGATTTGGAAAGCATACAAGCTTTCAACAACAATCTCATCGCCTATAAAGGCAACGTTCTCTTTGCATCGCACGACCATGAGTTCATTCAAACAACCGCCAACCGCATTATCGAACTCGGTCCCAAAGGCTGCATAGACAAAATGATGAACTACGACGACTATATCAGCGATGAAAAAATAGCCGCACTGCGAGACAGTATATACTAAACAATCGACACATATCCGATAAACAAAAACAGCATGCCGATTTGATGTTCGACATGCTGTTTTTTTGTATTATTGCCAAACAAGTCGGCAAATCCTTTTTTACTCCACTATCAACTTCTTCGTTACGTTGCCGAGCATGACGGTATAAACACCCTTCGGCAAATCGCCGAGATCTATTCGCAATGTCTCCTGACCAATGTTCATGATATATTCTTTGAGTTTGCGTCCTTGAATATCGAACAAATACACAGGCGTTTGCTCTTTCAAGCCCTCGACTTTCAATATTGTATAAGCATTCGCAGGATTAGGATACAACGAAACCTCGATTGCATTCGCAACGACATCGTTCAATGACGAGTTCACGGTTAGATTGAGCGTTATCACGCTGTCGCAACCATTTTCTGCTTGAAGTGTATGAACGTATGTTCCCGCTTCGCTTTCGCTGAAACCGTTCTCCTCATACGTCTCACCCTCGTTTATGCTTGCGTCTATCGTGATGTTGTACGTAGGGTTGACGGACAAAGTCAATGTTACAATACTGTCGCAACCGTCGATGGTTTGCAAGTTTTGCGTATATGTTCCTGCTTCGCTGACGTTGAAACCGTTCTCGGTATAAGTAGTTCCCTCGCAGATGGCTGCCGACAATGTTGTGTTAGCAACAGGGTTGACGGACAAAGTCAGCGTTATGATACTGTCGCAACCGTTGACCGTTTGCAGGCTACGAATATATACTCCGGCTTCATCTACATTGAAACCGTTTTCGGAATAAGTCGAGCCTTCGCAGATTGCCATATTAAGATTTGTTTGTTGGGGTTCTTCTATTGAAAGATTTAGCGTAACAATGCTATCACAACCATAGATGGTTTGTAGATTCCTGATATATGTTCCGGCTGAATCTACATTGAAGCCGTTTTCATTATAAGTATTACCTTGGCAGATTGTAGCAACTAAGTTAACTTGATTCGGTTGGTGTACGGTTATCCGAACAGAATCGGAATAATTACAACCATATTCATCTGTCATGGTAAACTCATAAGTTCGGTTGCGATTTGGTGATACTGTTAGCGAATTGATGTTTTGTCCATTACTCCACAATATAGAACTTGCATTTTCGACTGTTATAGTAGTTGAAGAGCCTTGGCATATATCTGTATTGCCTGCTATTATCGGGGCATTATATGGATATAATACAACAATGATTGTATCAGACCACGGGCTTTTATAGCCTTCTTCGCCAACTAATCGTACAGAATAATTCCCGCTCTGAGATATTTGAATAGTCCTTGTCGTGTCTCCATTTGACCAAATATATCCATATCCCTCAGGTGCAGAAATTGAAGTTTGTCCTTCTCTACATATCCGAATGGTATCCATGTTAAACACATGTTTGTTCGGAATTTTTTGAAGTAGTCTTTTTATCCCTTCATGAGCATCTATCTTACCGGCTCCCCATGTGATGTTTTGGTAATTTACATACGAGGTATCAATATCTCCTGTATAGTCATCGTTAATCGCAGTTTCTCTAATCAGTTGTTTTGCTTGTGTTATGGTTAGCTCCGGATATGCCTCCAACCATAATGCCAAGATGCCTGTAACAACAGGTGCAGCCATTGATGTTCCTCGCATACAAGCATACAGCCAATTATGCCCTCCATTGGAAATACTTGAAACGACATCGGAACTATTTATGGGATAGTTCCCTGTATCAAAACTATTCACTGAAGAAACGACTCTACATCCCGGAGCTGTGATGTCAGGTTTTATTCTATTATCAACCGTTGGTCCTATACTTGAAAAGTTCGCAATATCGCCTTGTTCGTAGAATAATGAATAATCATAAACATTTCCGTTCAAGTCAGTCCATGATGTTTTTGAATTATAAGCCCCGACAGAAATCATGCTGTTACCTGTACCTCCAATCTCTGCACAAGTATATAAATCATCACCATCGCTACAATCGGTATAATCAAGTGAATAGAAACCATTAACAGGATTTGCTGCAATATGCCACATGTGTACAATACCACTATCTGCAATGATACTTAGCTGCAATGGCTTATAACCATCATCTTGTGCTGTATTATCAATAGCAAGACTAATCCGCTTTTTCCCTTGATAGGTTTCGATATTGACACCTATATTGCATGCATCCGGAGAAAAATAATCACCATCGTATATTGTGTATTGACTAGAACCTTCGTTCCGTGTATTCAAAGTTAATGTGCTTCCTGATACATTATTACTATTGATGTTGTAGCTCCGTAATTGAATATAAAAGTCCTCACTTCCCCAAATATCAATTATTCCGCTACCTGCTGATTGAATTGGATTATTGAATCCTATAAATGTTTTAGCAACTGGAAAATCAGAAGAAAATTCATTAGCGAAATGTGCTTTTGAGTTGCCTGTATTTCCGGCTGCTCCGACCAGTATAACTCCTTCCGGAAGTAGAGATCTTAAAGTGTCGCATGCTTGGTCAAACAGAGATGTGCCATCATGAGGACCATAATGATGACCTAAACTCATATTTATAATGCAAGGTTTGCCAACAGATTGAGCATATGTTACTATATAGCGTATCGCATTCAATACATCAATATCTAACGTAAAAAGAGAAGAAGTATTTACTGCAACAAGAACGATATCGCTTTCCGGAGCAATACCTCTATATTGATTGCACCCCTGAATATTTGTACCGCCTCCTGCTGCTATACCTGCAACATGAGTACCATGAGATTCATTATTGCTGCTATATAATTTATTTACTATATCAGTAGTATTGTCGAACTCGGAACCATAATCAAAACCATTAGGTGTAGTACCGGAATTATTGGTTTGTTCCCACACTCGTTTTACTCTGAAATTATTCATGGTACTATCCCAGAATGTCGGGTGGGTATAATCGAAACCATTATCAATAATACCCACGACGACATCTTTGCCCGAATATCCTTTCGGCAACTCAATTCCTTGATTGACCAAATTGGAATTTGTCATGCTTCGTGCATTATCCATCAATGGTTCGACCTTATTGCCTATATCTATGTAATCAACAATTTGTGCTTTACAAAAGCTGATGAACTGTTCGATAGGAATAAGAACGGTAACAATACTGCCAAGATCTGTATTTACCTTTATACCAAACTCTGTCAACCTTAGTTTATCAAATTCAGCTGGTAACTTTAAGAATGCTCCTACAAATATACCTTCACGAGTCTGTTTCAACGAATACTTGGCAATTATTGCAGTATCACTTTTTTGCAGTTGCCTATCGAGTTGTACCAAATCACGAAGCAAAAACGCTGTATTTGGAGCTAAACCTTTTAACTCCGACCGATAAGTACATTTGGCAGATGGATATTTTGCTGTATCTGCAAGGTTCAATGTTTTACGCTCTTGGGCTATTGAAAGAAACTGAAACAATACAAATGCCCAAAGAATGAATATTCTTGTTCTCATAATGTATTCTCTTAATATTTAACACCACTACCACTAAAAGCCTCTTTTGCAACTTGCGTACTTTGAGGAATATCTATATGCTTTAATTTCCAACAAGAAGAAAAAGCATGTTCTCCTATACTTTTGAGTCCTGCCGGCAAAGTTACTGATGATAATTGTTGGCAATTTGCAAAAGTACCATACTCTATGATGCTGACTTTCTCAGGAATTACAATAGAAGCCAATCTTCTGCAGTTTTTGAACGCCTCTGTTCCTATACTCTCGATAGTATTAGGAAGGGTAATGGAACGCAAATCAGAGAAACCTTTAAATGCTCCTGATTCTATTTTTACAACTTTATACACCAATCCTCTATGTTCTACTTCGGCAGGAATATTTACTTTCTCTATTTTCTGCCAATTACGTTGCATTTTATTCAGCACATCATCAGGTATCCTAACCACTTCCACGGTACTATCTGAGATTATACTGAAATATATGCCATTCTCCGTAAACAATTCGACCCCTAATTGGATTGAAGTATTTTCAAATCGATTTGCATCTTTTCTGTTTACAACTTTCTTTGGAATACCGGCTCCTTCGTCATAGTATAAAGGAAATCCTTCAACTATAATTCTTTCTCCTTTTCTGTAAACAACCACATCAGATAAAGCTACAGAACCCGGATATAAATTCAAAGCTTGATCTATTGCTTCTTTGAGATTTAAGTCCTCTTTCTCTGAACGGCCTTCCACTCTGTCCGGAATCTTCTTTAATTCCATACTTGATTGTCCAAGCGGAATGTTTCTTGATGATACGATGGTTAAATCATATAACCTTTTTTTCGGTGCACATCCTAAGAACACCAAAATGATAAGCACAATTGCTACTTTCTTTTGTGTTTTCATCTCATTTGACTTTTATAATTACTCTATTTTCTCTTCATGTCGGCAAATTACAAATCATCACCATTCGATTTGTTGTAAAGATTTTCGTAGTGAAAAATAATATAGTATGATGGCTTTGGTAATATACTGATATCGTTTCTCTTTCCTATCTCAATCCATACTTTCTTATTGGCATCCGGTAGGCTTTTTATCGTTTTATCCTTCTGATAAAATGTTGCTTTTTTATCTTTGTAATTGAAACTGTAACCAGAGGAATGGATAATCACATTATTTTGTTTTCTCCATTGAAATGCATAATTGTCATTTTTCTCGAATTGAGAAACCAATTGGTCGAATCTGGACAATACATCGGATTGGGTTCGGAGTTTAAGTTCAACGACTCTGATTTCAGTAATCCTATTATTTTGAGACCTTATATAGACATCAACTTGTTCATCATTAAACCAGCCTCTCAAATAATCTGAATTTGCACGATAAGAAAATCCAAAAGCTTCTAACTTCTGAATCATCTCTCCTTTTGTTATATCCATCGGTATTCCGAGGAACTTTGTTGCATCTCGTTGAGAATATACAGCCAAAGAGAACACAACCATTGTTACTAATAATATAATCCTTTTCATTACGTATAATGTTTTATAATTGTTGCCCGTCCCAAGGCTATTTGAATTGTTTCTTCCCTTTGCGTACGGACATAAAAAAAACGTGGGACTTTTTTCTTACTGAAGTCTGAGGTTCCGCAATTACCCAAGTAACCAAATAAGTAAAGCCCACGAAATACATCGTGAGCGTTCGTAACTTTACTTCGGTTACTTGTTTGAAATTTTGCGGATTTCAGACCTCCAAGTATAAGCAAAAACGCTTTATTATGTCATATAAATACGTACTGAATCAATGTAAACTCTTTTCTTCTGTTGCCTCCTTTCTGTAATGGTTTGATTTCAACTTGCAAAAGTATGAATTTTTCATGGTTCAATACACACAATCAAGAGAAAAAGTAGAGAG
>UQXW01000005.1 GCA_900545215.1 uncultured Bacteroidota bacterium | reverse complement strand
GCTCGGAATTCAGCTTCTATGATTTCTACACCGATAAAAACGGAAAACGGAGTTACTATTCAAAAACGGAAAACGGAGTTTACGGTTCGCCTGCCCAAGGAGCATCGGGAGTGGTAAACTTCTCTCTGAGCAATAATCTGGAGATGAAAGTCAAAGATTCGAGAGATACAGTCGATGGAACGAGAAAGATAATACTGTTGGAAAACCTCACCATTGCCTCAGGCTACGACTTGGCAAAGGATTCCATAAATTGGCAACCGCTGAGAATAAGTGCAAGAACGACCTTGTTTGAAAAAATCATAGTGAACTATTCGAGTTCTTTCACGCCTTACGTTTTGGATTCCAACGGAGCTTTGACCAATCAACTGCTTTGGGACAAGGAAGGCAAACTTTTCAAAAGACAGAACTCGCAATGGACTCTGAATCTCAGCTGGCAGTTGAATTCGGACGCTTTGAAAAATGGCAACTCGCAGGAAACACCGGAAGCACACTCGCCTGCCGAATTGCAATACAGTCCTTTCTCAAACCCGAACGAGGTATTGGGAGACAATGTGGATTTTTCCGTGCCATGGAACCTGACACTTGGCGTAAGTTACAGCCATTTGAGTTCATACATCGTTGCAATGGCAGGTTATCAAACCAATAAATCGGCAACCATTACAGCAAGAGGCGATATAAACGTTACATCCAAATGGAAAGTCGGCTTTTCCACAGGCTACGACTTCATCAATAAGGATTTTACTTATACGTCGATAGACTTTTATCGGGACTTGCACTGCTGGGAAATGCGAATGAATTGGATACCGTTCGGACCAAGACAGGGTTGGAACTTCACCATAGCCGTCAAAGCACCTATGTTGCAAGACTTGAAATACGAAAAACGCAACGACTTCCGCAACCGCATGAACTATTAGCAAAGACACCCAGTGGCAACACTTGTTTCGCACAATCGGTTATCTCTTCCGATTCACGACACTACAACATTGTCCGCTTGCAAATCCGGTTCATATCGAAATGCATGCTATTTGTCAAGTTCTCTTTGACGAATAGCACGCGTCTACAATGTTCTCTTGAAACTTTATTCGTTGATGATTTCGCCTATCGGCTTTCGGAGGATACTTTGCATTGCTTTCTTTACTACGTACGCCCCCCGTTTGTCCAATTTATAAGGCTTCAACCAACCTCCCATTGCTTGAAAAGCTCCGGGTTCGCCTTCCTTGGCAGGGAAAAAGTAATCGGACATATCTTTTTCCTCTATCTTCTTGCCTATGTAGATGGTATCTATTTGGAAAGCGTTTATCTCGGTCGTCAATGTTTGCAACTTGGTCTCTTTGTCTTTCTCTTTCTTGGTCGGAACAGATTTATAGACGGCTCTTCCTTTGGCATCGTATGTCTTTACAAAGAATTTGAGCCTTGCTTCATTTTGTTGCAATTCTATCGGAACTCTTACCTGTATCGTATTGGTAAAGTTCTCCTTATTCTGACAACTTGCATAATCCGGTTTATGGTCTGCATCGATTACAATGTAACCTGCATTGATTATGTATTGCTTCTTGTGCGGCACAAGGTGATAATTATTCGTCAAATCTTCGAATGTCATATACTCCTTGTAGTCTATATTGCAACTGTATTCGATTGTGTCCTTTGTATGTGTGATGTACTCCAATGCCCCTTTGGGTATGGTTACCATCGAGCAGGCAGAAGTGAATATACTGTCGTTTGCGGGATAGTAATAGTTGTAGAACTCTCCGAGACAACCCTCCGGGTCATCTTCTATCAGCAAATGCACCTTACCACTGAGGTCTATACCGTTTTGAATTCTCTCATCATCGCTTTTCTTGTAAAGATTGACCCATTTGAAATCAAAAGGCATTTTGTATTTTATGAAGTAATTCATTTCCCCGCTGCAAGAATGAGTATATGTACCCGGGGTTCGCTTGATTATGAACTCGGACTCCTCCCGTGAAGCGAAATAATTGAAAATCATTACTGCTCTATCTCTTGCCAAAGAAGCATTCATTTCGTTCAATGGTTCGGCATCATCATACGCTTCGATGGTCATTTTGTAGAACTTATTGTTCTTTTTGTCGAAAGCTATGGAATAAATGCTGTCCAAAATATTCAAGCCCGTTTCCGTATAGTAAGCCGAAGACGGTTCAAAGCAAATATATGCTTCTATTCTGTTCGGATACGGGTCGACCGGCACTTGTTGTTTTCTTGCAGCACCGCGTTTTTTCTTCTCCGGCTGAGGAAGTATCATGAAATCACAACCATTATCCGGAACATCGATAACCTGCCCTATACCCTCTTTTCCTGCATTTGCCTGCGGAGTTCTCTTATTCGTACTCTGAGCCGACAGCCCTATGGTGCATATCACAGCAAGGGCAAATATAATACATCTCATTATGTTGCTGTTATTGTTCATTTATCAAGTCTTTGATTATGCTTTCTGTGGTAAATCCTTCTGCTTGGGCAGCATAGTTCAAAACTATTCTATGCCTTAAAACCGGAACTGCAACGGCATTCACGTCCTCAATATCGGGAGAGTATTTCCCTTTCAAAGCAGCATGGCATTTTGCTCCCATTATAAGATATTGCGAAGCTCTCGGACCGGCTCCCCACGAAAGATACTTCTTAGCTTTTTCGTTGTTCGGAGAACTTAATCTGGTTTTGCCCACAAGTCTCACAACATACTCATAAACATTGTCGCTTACAGGTATGTTCTTCACAAGAGCCTGTATATCCAGAATATCCTCCATGCCGAGTATCTGTCTTACATTCTCCACCTTACCCGTTGTGGTGCGTTTCAATATATCTACCTCTTCTTCAAACGAAGGATAATCCAACCAAAGCATAAACATGAATCTATCCAACTGAGCTTCCGGCAAAGGATACGTTCCTTCCTGCTCTATCGGATTTTGAGTAGCCAATACGAAAAAAGGCTCCGGCAATTTATGGTTTACTCCGTTTATGGTAACACTGTGTTCCTGCATTGCTTCCAACAAAGCGGCTTGTGTCTTGGGAGGAGTTCTGTTTATCTCATCCGCCAAGACGATGTTGGAAAACACAGGTCCTTCAACGAAATCGAAAATCTTGTCTTTATTCAATATCTCACTACCTGAAATATCGGAAGGCATCAGGTCGGGAGTAAATTGAATACGATTGAAACTCAACCCCAATGTTTTTGCAATGGTATTCACCAACAATGTTTTTGCCAATCCGGGAACGCCAACCAAGAGGCAATGTCCGGAAGAAAACATGGAAACCAATACTTGGTTGATAATGTTTTCCTGACCCACGACAACTTTGGCTATTTCCTTTTTAAGTTCATCGCATTTCGCAATCAAAGAATCCAATAACTCGACTTCCGAAGACATCTCAGTTTACTTTTTCAACCAGTTCAACTTAAACTCGCAAGATTGATAGTCCGGTATTATTTTTATATATGTTTTTGCTATCCGTTTCTCTGCCCATTCCCTTATTATATCCAATTTGCGGGAACTTAGAGCCGACTCCTGAATCTTCCCGTAATCATCGGAAAGGTTTACCCTGTGAGCAGGAATTTTTCTGTTGACTTTTATCAAACGATAAGCGTTTGCCGATTCCGCCTTGAACAAAACAGGTCTTGTTACATCGCCCTCCTTCATCGTGTTGAAATCGACTTTTTCTACATTGTTCATAGTCTCGTTTATGGCATCTTTCGTGAAAGACGCTCCGGCAGTATATGGATTTATTATCAAGCCCTGATTGATTTTCGACTCGTCATCGGAGTATTTCACGATGGCATCTTCAAATGTAATCGCACCTTTTTCAATCTCACTCTTTATACTATCCAATTCTTTCTTCGCTTCAAGCAACTGTGCGTCCGAGACTTTGGGTTGCAACAAAATATGCCTGCAATTAACTTGGTTTCCTCTTCGCTCTATCATTTGTATGATATGAAAACCATACTGAGTCTCTATCACAGGAGATATTTCCCCATCTTGCAAAGCAAATGCCGCATTTTCAAACTCGCTGACCATATCACCTCTCGAGAAAAATCCCAACTCCCCTCCTTTCTTGGCAGAACCCGGGTCTTCGGAATAAAGAGTGGCAAGTGTGGAGAATTTGCTTCCTTTCAATATACGCTCTCTATAAGACTCAAGCCGTGCCTTCACAGCAGCTTTTTCTTCATCGGAAATTTTCGGCAATTTCACTATCTGCGAGAAAACATATTCGTCCTCGGTCATCGGCAGACTATCTTGCGGAATCGACTTATAGAAATCGGCAACTTCCTGCGGGGTAACGGAGATGTTGCCGGTCAATTTGTTCTCTATCTGACCTATCATTATGTTCTCCCTGATCATATCATTGTAGAACGACCGTATCTCGCTTATCGACTTCTTCATCTGTCTCTCCAAAGCCTCTTCGGAACCGTACATTCTAACCATATACTTGATTCGGTTATCCATTTCCCTGTTAACCTCCTCATCTGTTACATTGATGGAATCAACTTCCGCCTGATGAAGCATCAACTTGTTTATAAGCATTCCCTCCAACAAATCGCACCGAACCGTAAACGCATTTTCGATAATACCATTATTCGCTTTCTGTTGCAGAAATGCCGTTTCCAATTCCGATTCCTTAATCATGTTTTGTCCGACGACAGCAACAACTCTATCTATCACCTGAGCACTTTCTTGCGATGTGCTTTGAGCAGAAACATTTCCGCACAAGCAAAAGACTAAGATTGCAATCGGTGCAATGGTTACAAATTTCAGCATTCTCATATCAATCATCTTATGCTTCTATAAACCTCTTGATTTACTCTGTAAGTATATTTGTTTCGCAAATCGTCTATCCATTCTTTTTCAAGCAAGCTTTGATAATCGGACGTTGCCATTCCCTTACACTCTTCCAAGGTCTTTATTTCCGGAGAAACGAAACCATGAAACACAAGTGCGATACTTCTTCTCGAAGAACTGATTGTATCCCTTATTACGCTGTTCTCTTTCAGTTCAGGGTTATCCCAAACCAATTTATCGACAACCTTGTTATCCCCCTTCTCCAATTTGAACCATTTATGCGTAATATGCTTGTCCGCATCAACCTTTATCTTGAATGCCTTGGCTATCTTGTTGACCGTTTCTTCATCTCCCCAAGATTTTCTGACCGACTTGTTCAAGACCTTTTCAAGCGTCTTGAAATTTTTCTCTTCGGAATCGACAGACCATAAAGTAACCGATGCACGCTTGCCCCATTTGTATTTTTCCTTATTTGCTTCATAGAAGGCTTGCAAACCGATGGTATCCGTAATGGACTTATTCCAAATCATCTTGTCGGTAATGGCAAAAATAAGTATGCCGTCTCTGAATTCGTCAATCGTCGCTTTCAAATCGGGATATTTATCCTCCAACTTGCTATCCGCATAACTGATGACCTGCTCCAATACAACATCTTTATACATACGGTCAACGAATTCGGGAATATATTCGGGCGTACGCTTCTTTTGGTTGGCCTCTATCGCCTTTGCGAAATCCGTAACCGTATAAGAGTAGTCTCCTATTCTGAACAACTCTTCCTTGTCGTCAAAATCGGAAGGCACTTTCCACTTACCCTCGAATACGGAATCCGTAACTATTTTCACCACACCCTCCAAACGAGCCTTGTTTTCCTTAAAGCCATACTCCTTTTTGGATTTCTCGGCGAAAGACTCGACAGTTTTATAGCTTCGTTCATCTCTCGCTATTCTTTCTTCTATGAAATGTTCCTGTTGCTCGAAACTTGGCAAAGGTCGATACTCCAATGGTTTTACTATATGCCAACCAAGTGTCGAACGGAATGGTTTCGAAAGTTGCTGCGGTTGCAAGTTTTTTAACTGCTCCACATATTCGACAGGCAAAGTACTTACTCTTTGATTGGAAAGTATTCCGCCTGAAACAGATGAATATTTATCCTCCGAATATGCTTTTGCAATGCTATCGAAACTTATTCCTTTGTTCAAGTCCTGCCATGCTTTGTTTATCAAAGACTCTGCTTCCTCCTCGGAGTGCTTGTCCAGCCCTATCCAAATATGAGCGATGTCCATGGTGCTGCAAAATGCAGGAATACGTTCATGCAACTTTATTACATGATACCCGAAACGTGTTCTGACCGGCATGGAAACCTCTCCGGCATTCATTGAATAGCAAGCCGTTTCAAAAGGATAAATCATGCTCATCGAAGTAAAATACCCCAAAGAACCTTTGTTGCCCTTTATCTCTGCACGTGTCTTATCATCGACCCTGTCTCTTGCCGAGGGATCATCGGATAATTCTTCCGCCAATTTTCCGAAATCCTCCCCTGCCAATGCACGCTTCCTTATCTGCAATGCCTTGTTATAAGCCGCCAATGTATCGTCCGGTGTGGCATTTGCAGGTATGTTCACCAGTATGTGGGAAGCGTAAACTATCTCTTTCGACCTGTCGTATGCTTCTCTCACAAGCTGCCGATTTACCGAAGCATCGTTAAGATAGGGAGCAACCAACTGTTCCCTATAATGCTTCACCTCGTCCAGATAAGACTTCATCGTATCCAATCCCAACTCGCGGGCTTGAGCGAGCTTCATCTTGTAGTTGATGAACAACTCCAAGTAATCGTTCAATTCGCTTTGAGATATAACGGTATCCTTTGAAAGAGAATTTTTCTTGAACATGCGGACAAATTCCCCTTTCTGCACTTTCTCTCCCGCAACTTCCAATACGACATCATTATCGGTCTGAGCAAATACCGCCGATTGTAAAAGGACGGCTGCAATACACAGTAGCAAGCGTTTCATGGTATAGTATTAACGTGAATAATTAGGAGCTTCTTTCGTAATGGTTATATCATGCGGATGGCTTTCGGCATAACCTGCCGCCGTTATCTTTATGAACTTGGCTTTTCTCAACTTCTCTATGTTCTCGCTGCCGGTATAACCCATTCCGGCTTTCAATCCGCCGACCATTTGATATATCACCTCGCTCACGGTACCCTTATATGGAACTCTTCCGACGATACCCTCCGGAACCAACTTCTTTATGTCGTCTTCCATATCTTGGAAATATCTGTCTTTCGAGCCTTGCTGCATGGCATCGAGCGATCCCATACCTCTATATGACTTGAACTTACGACCTTCAAAGATTATGGTGTCTCCCGGACTTTCTTCAACACCGGCGAGCAAAGACCCTGCCATTATTGTGCTTGCTCCGGCTGCCAATGCCTTGACGATGTCTCCCGAATATCGGATACCGCCGTCTGCAATCACAGGTACGTTCCTTCCTTCCAAAGCTTTTGCAACATCATATACCGCAGAAAGTTGAGGAACACCTATTCCTGCCATCACTCTCGTAGTACAGATACTGCCGGGTCCTATTCCGACCTTCACGGCATCGGCTCCCGCATCAGCCAATGCCAAAGCGGCTTCCGCCGTTGCGATATTACCGCAGACAACGTCCACATCGGAATACTTCGATTTCACTCTCTTCAAAGTATCTATCACATTCTTGGAATGACCGTGAGCAGTATCGACGACAATCGCATCCGCACCTGCCGCAATCACCGCCGCAATTCTGTCGTCCATGTCTCTTGTAACGCCTATGCCCGCAGCCACTCTCAATCTTCCCAACTTATCCTTGCAGGCATTGGGACGCTCTTTCAACTTTATGATGTCTCTGTATGTTATCAAGCCGACCAATTTTCCTGCCTTGTCTATCACCGGCAACTTCTCTATTCTGTGAGCCTGCAAAATATCGGCAGCCTGTTCGAAATCGGTTCCGCATGGAGCTGAAATGACCTCTTTTGTCATCACCTCGACGATAGGCCTGTTTATATCTCTTTCAAATCTCAAATCCCTGTTTGTAACAATACCTATAAGTTTACCTTCCACATCCACGACAGGAATACCGCCTATCGAAAACTCCTTCATCATTCTCAAAGCGTCTTTCACCAAAGCATCTTTTCCCAAGGTGATGGGATCGGAAATCATTCCGTTTTCCGCTCTCTTCACTTTTGAAACCTCTGAGGCCTGTTTTTCAATCGACATGTTCTTATGCAAAACACCGATGCCCCCTTCCTGAGCCATTGCAATAGCGAGCTTGGCCTCGGTAACGGTATCCATCGCAGCAGACACTATCGGAATGTTCACTGCAATATTACGGCTGAACATGGAATTGACCTTAACGTCTCTCGGAATTATTTCTGAATAAGCGGGAACCAAAAGCACATCATCATACGTCAGTCCCTCGCCCACAAACTTGTTAGAATCTGAAAACATCGCAAAATAAATTTGCGTGCAAAGATAAGAATAAAAACGCTTACGGACAAATTTCAATGCGAAAAGCACTTCCGATGAAGCTAATTGCAAACACAAAGCCTGAATTTCGAGCGGTGAGCAAAGACACTTTTTTTCGCTATCAAATTAACAAAAAATAGAAATCCTATATTTCTTCTTTCTTCAATAAAGAGACAAGAATACAAAATGAGCAGTTCGGCAGAATTTTTTCGTATTTTGAGCTATTTTTCGGCAAAAATAGCACTCTTCGGAAAGCGAGAAAAAGACATCTTCGGAAAAAACGGCATCTTTTCCGAATAAAACGAAGTCTTTTGGTTCGAAAGACTTCGTTTTAGCAGCTCCAACTCTTCGTTTTTTCTGAAAAAGACGCCGTTTTCCGACTACAAAAACGCCGTCTTTTTTCAGTCGGTCTTCGATGTATCTACAAAAGTCTGAAACACAACCATTTGTTTAACACTCAAATACTCGCAAAAATTTCGAGACATCTCTCTTTGACGGATTTTTCGCAAGCTATGAAGTTAAAGACATTGAAAATAGTTAACCGGCAATGCTTGCGGAGAAGTCGAAATGATAAAGAATGCAAAAAGGATAGAAGTATAGAAGTATTTTGCGAACATCGATTGAACGGATAGTCTCTTTGCATTTTACTCTCACACCCTATGCTTTCTCTACATTTCTTTACCCATCTTTACCTCTTTCAAATTTTTCCCGAATTATATATTCGGAACTGCGAGAAATTCATATCTTTGCTCCTGTGTTCGCACACTTCTATAATGTGCAGAACGACTTTTATTGAAAACAAAGCATTGACTATTATTTCGCGTTCAAAAAGAAAAAGCCTGAGAAACTGATTTCTTTTTTTGCAGAAGAAGTAATCGGAATGCAGTTTGCGGGAAGTCCTTCATCTGAGGAGCTACGCTTGCGCACTTACGCATAAAGTTAATGTTCACGCCAATACGGTGTGGGCATTTTCCTGTGTGAGTGGCGGGTTTCTTCTCAGGCTTCCCGTGAACGCGAAAGGAATGGTGTCTGCACCTTTTTTGTATTCCTTATCCTGCACATAGTTGATTTGATGGTCTGATGCACAATGACAAACAACTATGGCAAATGCAAATTTAAGCAAAGCCAAGGCAGGAAAGAATGATGAGTTTTACACTCAATACGCAGATATTCAGAAGGAGGTCAATGCCTACCTTGAATATAATGCAGATGTATTTAGAAATAAGACCATTCTCCTGCCTTGCGACGATCCTGAATGGAGCAATTTTACGAAGTTTTTTGCACAGAACTTTGAACAATTCGGCATACGTAAACTCATTTCGACCTCTTATGCTCCGGAGGCAAAGAAAATCAAGTCTTGGAGCCCGACTCTCTTTGAGACCGAAAGTCCTTACTATGATGCGGATAAGAGTAAGACGAACGGTAAAATTTTTATTCTTGACCACGACACCGATGCCAACGGGAGGACAGATATAGACGATCTTGAATGGTCGTATCTCGAATGTAATGGCGATTTCCGAAGCGATGAGGTCAAAAGACTCAGAGATGAAGCGGATATAATCATCACCAACCCGCCGTTTTCTCTTTTTCGGGAATTTGTGAAGTGGATAACGGAAGCCGACAAGAAGTTTCTGATCATAGGAAACCAAAATGCAATTACATATAAGGAGATTTTCCCATTGATAAAGGAGAACAAAATGTGGCTGGGAAAGGGATTCACAGGTGGTGCTACTCATTTTATAAGCAATTATGAAGATGTGGCAACAGCAGGTAATCACATTGAGGGAATGATTAGAGTATCAGGAGTGGTATGGTTTACCAATCTTGACCACGGTCGCAGACATCAAGCTCTTGCCCTTATGAGCATGGAAGATAATATCATGTACTCAAAGCATAAGGAGGTTAACGGCAAGGGCTATGCTCACTATGACAATTATGATGCAATCGAAGTACCATTCACAGATGCCATACCGGGAGATTATTCAGGCGTAATGGGAGTTCCGATTTCATTTCTCGACAAATATTGTCCCGAACAATTTGAAATAATCGGGCTTGACAGGTATGTCGAAGGAAACAGATACCCGAATAAGAGAATGTTTATCAATAACAAAGAGATTTACGCTCGTATTCTAATTCGTAAAAGACAATAAGCATGAATACAACATTAAGAACAGATTTGACAGTCAGAGACATTTGCGAAGGGTTTATGTACAATGAATTGGAGGGGAAAGGCTTGTTCGGTTGGTCAGGCAGACTGACCATACAACCGGAGTATCAACGTAACTACATTTATGCAGATGGCAATAAAGATGTGGCAGTGATAGAGAGTATTCTCAAAGGCTATCCTTTGGGACTTATCTACTTCACACAAGTCGACGATGACTGCTATGAAGTCCTCGACGGACAGCAACGCATCACCTCCATCGGTCGCTATATTACAAACAAGTTGGCAGTGAAGATAAACGGAATGGAGACTTATTTTGACGGTCTCGACAAAGTCTTGCAAGAGAAAATCATGAACTATTCCCTTCTCATTTATGTCTGTGAGGGTGAAGAGCCGGAAATCAAACAATGGTTCGAGACAATCAACATTGCCGGCGTGCCTCTCAAACCTCAGGAACTGCTTAATGCCATATACTCCGGACGATTTGTAACGGCTGCCAAGGAAGTGTTCAGCAACAGCCTTAATTCCAATATGCAGAAATGGCAGTGCTACATTAACGGCGACCCCAAACGACAAGACATATTGCATACGGCACTTAAATGGGTGGCAAAAGGAGAAGACTCTGTCAGCAGGTATATGAGCGAACATCGTCAAGAGGACAATATAAGAGAAATGCAACTTTATTTCGACAGTGTGATAGAATGGGTAAAAAACATCTTCGGTTCACCACGTTCCGAGATGAAAGGGTTGGAATGGGGCGAACTATATGAGAAGTATCATGCGGTTTCATACGATCAAGCCGCTATTCGGAAAAGAGTATCGGAACTCTATGCCGATGAATGTGTAACGAGAAAGAAAGGTATATTTGAATACATTCTCGGAGGGGAGCAAGACCCCGTGCTTCTCGAAATACGTCTGTTTGAGAAAAGCGACATCAAGACTCTGTACGAGCGACAGACACAACAAGCAAAAGTCGATGGTACAAGCAACTGTCCTATGTGTTCGCAAATGGAGAACAATAACCGTAACAGAATATACAAACTTACAGAAATGGACGCCGACCACGTAACAGCATGGAGTAAGGGTGGCAAAACTGACATTTTCAACTGTCAACTACTCTGCAAAACGCACAATCGCATGAAAGGCAATAAGTAAAGGGGAAAGGTGTGTTTTGAAGAAGTTGTTGTACATTTGCAAATAAATAATAATTATAATCTTAGAGGATTATGTTTGGAGCTATAACTGCAGACATTATAAGCAGTCGTTGTCGGTTTGAACCGACAAGAGATTACAACTTTGAATTATTGACCGAAAAGAATTGTTTCTCGGAAGGGACTGTATATACAATCGCTATTGCCGATGCTCTGCTACACGGACGTGATTTTGATGAAAGCATTCAAGATTGGTTCAACCGTTATCCATCACAGCATAATCCGTCGAACAAGGCAATTTTAATAGGGCTAATTCCTGTGGCACATTGGTTTGAACACAAAAACCAAGTACTTGACACCGCAGAAGCAATTTTATCGGATAAATTCGATAAAAATGAGGTGAGGGCTGCTCAAACTATTCTGTTAGCCATTTATACAGCAATGAAGTTCAATCGAACAGGGTATCAGAATGCAGCTCTTCATATAGATGAAATCATCAATAAATGTGTGAAGTTCTCCGGTTACGACATCAAAATCAGTAAAGCTTCTGCAATAGAACAATGCAATGGAGCAATGCAGGACATCGTAAGAATTGCATTGAAAATCATCAGCATGAGTAAGAACTTTGTAGATGCGGTACGACTTGCCGTCAGTCTTGGTGCAAATACCGACATTCTCGGTAGCATTGTCGGCGGCATGGCAGAAACAATTTGGGGAATACATCGGGAATTACGCTCCCAAATCATGGAATACTTTCCCACTGAGATGTATTTTGTCATAGATAATTTCCATCGTTCCCGCTATCGTTCATTTAAATCGCTTATCGATACTACATTCTACCAAAAAGACTATTCCGAAGCTGCTTGGGATATGCTTGATGAGGGTGAGCGAGAAGATTTATTACGTCTTGTCGATGAAGATAAGGACAAGTGTCGCAAGCTGATGGCAGAAAGAGCAAAAGCTCGCGAACAATGGTAAATCAAGTTTGCCATACATCAGTGTTTGCTCTCGTTTTTCGATAAGGTTTTACCTGCATTATTTCCCATTTTATCCGCCATATAACAGCACAGACTTGATGTCAAAAATTTCCTTGACCTTTTCGTTTTTTGTCTAAGGTCAAGGAAAAAGTATTTTTGCCCCGTGCTTATAATTCCACCTTGGCGGCTATCTTTTCGGCTATTGCTTTCATCTGCTCGGCAGGAAGAGAGAGTTTTTCCTTCGCAAAGTTCAAATCTCCCACTGCTTTCAAAGGGACAAGATGTATATGTGCGTGTCGGACATCGAGTCCTATCACTGCCATACCCACTTTCTCGCAAGGAACGGCTTGTTTTATCGCTTTTGCCACCTTCTTCGCAAAAAGATGGAGATGGGTGTATAATTCATCATCGATGTCGAAGATATAATCCACCTCTTGTTTCGGTACAACAAGTGTATGTCCCTCCGCCAAAGGCGAAATATCCAAAAAGGCATAGCATTTGTCGTCCTCGGCTATTTTATATGAGGGAAGTTCTCCGTTTATTATCTTGGTGAATATGGATGCCATGGCTCAATCCCTCGTTATTTTGGTGATTTGTAATTTCATCGTACCGGCAGGCACCTCTATTTCGGCTATATCTCCGACCTTCTTACCAAGCAATCCCTTTGCTATGGGCGATGTGATGGAGAGTTTACCGACCTTTATGTTGGCTTCGCTTTCCGGAACGATTTCATAGGTCATGCTCTTCTTCAAGGCAAGGTTTATGAACTCCACCTTGGACAACAAAAGCACCTTGGAAGTATCTATTTTCGACTCGTCCAACAATCGTGCATTTGCTATCAATGCTTGTAACTTGGCAATCTTGGCTTCCATAAGCCCTTGTGCCTCTTTTGCTGCGTCATATTCGGCATTCTCGGACAAATCTCCTTTGTCTCTTGCCTCGGCTATGGCTGCCGATATTGCGGGTCTCTCGACGGTTATCATGTGTTGCAACTCGTCTTTGAGTTTTTGAAGACCCTCCTTTGAATAATACTTGATTTCTGCCATTTTCTCTTCGTTTTTTCTCGATTAAAAATAAATCGAAGGCTGCTTGTCATACAGCCTTCGATTTGTTTCCTCTGTATTGTGTAATCGTTTGTCTTACAAGGCGAGCGAAACTCCGACAGAGTGAATGCCACCCATTACCTTCGTTGCTCTGAAACTGTAATCGATCGATATATCCATACCTTTCTTTCCGTTCTTCGGTTTCGACAAAGGAGCTATCACCGAAGCACCGCATGAGAAGCCCGACATAAGGTTAGTCGAACCGTCTTCGTCATAAATGCTTTTGGTCAAGCCGTCTTCGTAAGAATAAGCCGCTCTCAACATCAGGTACTTCACAAATCCGTACTCGACACCGAGTGTGTACAAATCCCTGCCGAATGCCATTGAGGAGAAGTTTCCTGCAAGCGTTATTCTGTGTTTGTTCTCTGCAAACAAGAAGTCGTATGACATTCCTATGTTCAAACTTGAAGGCAACTCAAAAGATGAGGAACGTTGTTCCAATGTTTGGTAGTGGTTCGAACCTTGGAACAAAGCATTGGTCGAAAGACCGTCTCCGGAGAAACTCATCGATGGTCCCCAGTTCTTCAATGCGATACCGAACTTCAATTCGTAATTTTCTCCGGTTACATACTTGACACCGGCGTCTATTGCGAAGCCTGTTCCCGTTACGTTATCGATACCTTCGTTGACTACCTTCAAAGTAGCTCCTGCATAGATGGTGTTGGAGAAAGCCTTGGCATAGGAAACAGCGATGTTCATCATGCTTATCTTGTATGTTCCATTGTTTCCAAGTTCGGGACTGCCCTCTTTCGTTCTCTCTATGGTTCCGAAGTTCATGGAATTGACTGTCAATCCCAATACTCCGTAATCTCCGAGACTTTGTGCCAATCCGACTGCAATATTGCTTATATCGGAGTTTTGCAACCATGCGGTATATCCGAACGTTGCTTCCGTACCGGTTGTATGTGCCAAACCTGCGACATTGCTGAACAAAGCGTCTATGCCACTGCCGCAAGCAGTGTTAACACCTCCCCAGCCGGAACTCCTAACCCAAGGATTTATCAAAAGTTCTCCTGCTCCGGACGTTCCTCGTCTGTCATCATTTCCTGCGTTTGCCGTCATGTTCGGCATCAATAAGATGCCAAACACAACGCATGTCAATATTCTATGTATGTTTTTCATATTCTCTATCTCTTATAAATTATTTACTTACGCTGTTGATTGTCGGATTATTGGAACGAATTTAAGTCAACCGGTCTTAGTGAGCCGAACCACTTAATCAACTTCTCACCAACGCCATCTGCTTTGATGTGAATCAAGTAAACTCCTCCGGAGATAGGCAAGCCCTTATGATTCTTCAAATCCCAATCGACAGAAGTAAGTGCTGTTCCTCCTCCCGAAACCAAGGAAGCCGAAGGTCCTCTCAACTTTCTTATCACGGTTCCGTCCACAGAGTAAATAGTGATGTAACAATCAGGCGGAAGATTGGTTATCTTTACGAGATTTTGTATTTGGTCTTGTTCATACAAAGAAGCTGCGAAGTAAGGGTTCGGTACAACGGTGATGTTATCCAAAGCACTTTCTGCCGTTTCTTTGTGTCCTATGATTGTTGCCAATCCTGCGTCTATCGTGAATTGATACATAGGATAGTCATTGTTCATTGCAGTCGAACTTGCCGCTCCTCCGTTGAAATCTGACCAATTCTTTGCGTATGGTTTTCTTACTCTGATTGAAACGGTAACATCTGTAGGTATCAAAGATTGGGATTTCTTGGATAGTTCCACATTTGCGTTTCCGTACTCGAAGCAAGTTGCTATCGGCATGCCGACCCACATTACGGTAGAGAATAGTTGGTGTGCTTTCAATATGGCTTCTTCATTATCGACGCCGTTGCGACCTGTCTCATGCAACCTTGTTACATCGGCAAGGTCTTTCAAAATATTGTAAGCCCACTGACCTGCATCATAACGTGGAGGGTTAACGGTTTCTGTTTTATACCTTACTTGCGATGTTCCCAAAACGTAAACATAGTGCATACCGCCGAAGACATATCCGCCGGCATCAGCCGAAACACGTGAAGGATTCCATAACAAGTCTCTTCCGTTATGATGTCCCAAAGAAGAGTTCTCACCAAAGATAAGGTTCAATCTTTCTCCTGTTTCAAGGTTGACCGCATATCCTGGGAACCAACCCATACCCTTGGTACCGCTACCATCAGGGTTTCCGTTTTTATCTACAGATGGATGGTCTCTCAACGCAAATCTTTTGACTCCGCCTTCGGTCAAAAGGACATCTGTTCCCATTTCTATCACAGGGCATCTTGTCCACTTGGACTTATCGTTGGTAAATACTATATCGACAGAAGCCAGATTGTTCATATCGTTAAGTATCAAGCTCGGTATCTGCAACGGGTTCGCTTCTTGAAGGCTGTCAACAGAATAACCGGACATATCTTCAACAGTTACGAAATGAGCATCAGTAAATGCAGGGTGGAAATATTGATTTGCAGAAGAAGTCAATCTGTACGGAGCCCACCAACCACCGGCACAAGCTTCGTATTCCGATTTAGGGTCCAATGCTCTCTTTCTTGCAAAGTGTGTATTAGGATCTATCTCTCCTGTATAATAGTAATCCAACCAATCAGCTCTCAAAGATTGTGCATCAGCTCCGGTTACACCTCCTGCACGTATCCAGTCCATAGCTTGAACAGCATCATTATCTGCAATACCGCTCAACCATGCTTTTGAAGGATCAGCAAAAGTTACGGATGAAGAAAGCAACGAACCTTCTATCAGAGAACCGCCTTTTGCCTCGGTAGCAGACAATGTCGCAGTATTGCTGTTTGCTATGGCTTTTACATTGGTCAACTGAATGGATATACCCAATTCAAATATGATTTCTTCGTTTAGCTCACCTATAGGACGGGAAGAACGAACAGACATCACGTCTCCGTAAACAGGTTTTGCAGGGTCTGCATTGGTTAATACCCAATCGCTTTCATTCATATTGCCCGATGTCGATGGTTCTATTCTTATCAGATAAGAACCTGTACGAACTTTCAATGGATCGACTATTTTGATGTTCAACGGTCCGTAGTTGGTTTTGTACATCGGATTAGCCACGAAGTTGTTGTATTTTTCGCCATCGACATCAGTGAACTCTCCGCCAGCAGGATATTGACCCTTTGCACCCATCAACTGAGCCAAAGTGGATTTGTCGAAATTCAATATCATACCACCGTTACCTTGTCCTTCTATTCTGATAATCTCAGGAGACATTCCGTAAGAGGATTGTACCAAGGTTCCGTTCTGTTCGGATTGTACCATGTGAGGGATTGCCACAACAGGCTCGATGGCTCCGCCACCACCGACTTTTCTACTTGCCAAGTAAGGTTCTTTTTGTCCGTCAAGCTTGGTTGCGTCTTGGTTGTTGTATGATTTGAAGTTGTTATAAGCGTATGCTATGGCGATGTAATAGTACTTTTGATTGTTTACTATTCTCTTATCATTGTTTGAAGAGAATTTATCTTCGGTGATAAGGAAAGAGTGCTTTATTCCTTTGTTCTCTCCGCTTACCATAACCTGACTAGACAATCTTCCGTCAACCTCCGTCCAGTTTATCAACTCTCCTATCGGTTGATTGTTTTGCAAAGAGTCGTAGTTCTCGATATCGCATTGTGCAACCAAACGAGATTTGTCGTTGTCATAGATGTCGGCTACCGATACGCTTGCATCTTTCACTTGGAATATCTGATAACCTTCGAATCTGTAATGTCTGTCGTAATCTACCGAATTACCTTCCGAATCGGTGTAAGAACGAGGTATGGTAACGTCTTCCACATCAAATGATTCATTGACGTTGTTTCCGGCTTCATTGGTCAAATAAAGGATAACCTGCCTGTCCATCTCCTGAACAACGACTTGTGGTGCATCAGGACCTTCCAATACGTTGAAACAGTTATCGAACAAAGCCTGACATTTATCATCGACTTGTCTTAACAACTCTACAGAAGCCATAGGACCTCCTGTTGCTGCTTGTGCAAAAGGTATTCCGACAGTGATGTAGTTGATTGCTCCGGGTTGCAAAGTGAAGGGTCCCGCGGATTGCATGAAACGTCTGTCGCTCGCAGCATTTCCCGCTGTTTGTTCCGTCCATTCTGAAGTTTTTCCCACTTCCTCATTTCCATTTGTGGCAGTACCCCAACCCCAAATATCGGAATTTCCCGGGAACATGAAGTCTGCATATATACCATCTTGATATCCTACTGAACCGGCATTGTATCCGTCTCCACCATAGCACATTCTCTTTCCGTCTTTCCAAATACCTCTCAAATAGTTATAATAGTCGGTCGCCTTATCAGGCTCTCCGTTGTTTGCTGTTCCGTCATTGTTGTAGTAAATGAACCTACGCATACCGAAACGTTCGTCATCTACTATACCATTACCGAAGTTCACTCCGTTTATGGCACAAGCATCAATCGGGTCTTTTGATTGAGGATACCATGCTTTTTTGAATTTGTAAGCGTCGTCTGTCAACAATATGGTCAACTTCACGTAATCTCCACCCGCTGCATCCAAGTAAGGTTGCAAGGCTTCATGACCATAATAATGGATAAGAGCCGCAGTATCCACCTTCGGATTATCCCTGCCATCAGGATCCATATATGGTCCTTGGAAGAAGTCTATACCTATTGCCGGAGGGTTACCCGAATAAGCTCCTGTTCCGGGACCATCGGTTGCTTTACCGTTGTAACAATAACCCAAACCTCTTTCGACATCGCAACCAACATAGTCGTCTTGTGCGTATCCCAAATCAGGATCGACCCACTGAGAGAAATATGTATTCGTCAAAACGAAAGTCGAACGGTTGATTATCTCGTATGAGTAGAAGGTCATGTTGTTGATTTCATCGCTCATGGTGAAAGCAAAGGCTTGGGCTCTTATCTCCAATCCTATCGGATTTTCGGATTTGGATTCAGTGTGAGCATTTCCTTTATCGTTGAAAACCCACCAGATTGTTTGGTCGCCCTTCAACACTTGGTCAACCAACAAACCGCCTTTTGCCTCCAAGGCTCCTCCTGTTCCATAGTTAGGATTGGAGGTGTTGGACTCGAAAGTAGGAGTCGGAGTATAAACCGAACCGGCAGGAAGGTTTGCTTTTATCTTCGCAGGACAAAGTTCTCCTGACAAATCATAGTAAGGGTAATCTCCCATCTCCCATTCGTAAACTCCGTTACCGTTTTGGTCATAAAAAGGAGCAAGGAACTTGGATTGGTTTTTGGAAACGTCTCCATGAGCAGGCCATGTCTTTATCGCCTCTGTCGCTCTCGACGCATCGACGCTGATAACATTACCGGCTGCGTCTTTCTCTATTCCTGCAACGAAATATTCCACTTCCGCCTTTGTTATGGTGAAGTGTTTGTCCCACTTCTCACAAACGGATTTATCGACGGAAGCATTTTTGTCAACAGTCAACGGTCCCGGCCAAAAGTCGTCTCCATCTTGTCCGAATCTCAAAGCTGCGACACGCAACTGGTCGTTGGCATCTGTTCCTCCGACCCACAAGGCTGCACAATACATCGCTGTACTATTTCCGTCCTTAGGTACAAAGTAACGAGCCGTAGAGCCATCATACCACATGTTTCCCGAGGTATTGATACGTGCTCTGACATTATTTATGTTCAATTCGGCAGAACCCTGTCCCCTACGGCATCTTTCCAGCTCCGCCTTCTTTGTCGGAGTTCTCTTGACCGCCCCTTTGAATTTCTCCGCTTGGGCAGCTCCTCCGACAAGCAAAAAGCACATCAATAATAATGATACTTTACTGTTAATATGTTTCATATAACTTTCTGTTTATCTGTTTAACACTATTAGAACTGATAAGATAGACCTACGTAAACCATTCTCGGCGTAGAATAGTTGTAGTTGGCATTATTCAAATACATGTAGTAGTAATCCCTGTAAGCTTGCTCATTCAACTTACCGGCAATTATGGTTTGTGTTTCAGGGTCTGTCAAGTATCCGTTATCATCAGGGTCTCCTGTTACGCCGTAAACGCTTCTGATATTCTTTATGTTGAATACGTTGGTTATTCTTGCGAAGAAGTTCAACACTGTAGGCTTCTTACCGACCTTTATGTTGTAAGACTTATCCACACTCAAATCCACACGGAATGACCATGGCAAACGAGCTCCACGATAACTACCGACGATTGTTTGTTGTATGTTGCTGTGGTATTTTGTATATGGAGAACCGGATTGTGCAACGGCTGTAATGTTTACTCCGAAGTTTTGCAACCAACGGAAGTTCTTTACGACTTCATTTCCGTTCTTGTCGGTTACCACTCTCGAAGTTACAGGTCCGTTGTATTTGTCTCCACCCAAATAACGAAAGTCCAAATTCACCTTGAACTCGTGTCTTCTGTCGTCAGAGATTGGGAACAACATCTTGATGTTAGGATAACCTGCCTTAATCAAAGAAACTATTGTCGAAGAAGGCAAACCTGTCGTTCCTTCTGCATATTGCAAAGTATAGTTCGCATTAACCCTTACATTCTTCGAACGTCTCAAATCATAGGAGATGGTGAAACCTTTCGTTGTTCTGAAGTCTTGGTTCGCATAAGAGTAGTACAAGTTGGTAGGGTCGGCGCCTACATATTGTACCAAAGCGATAAGGTCTCTTGTTTGCTTGTAGTAAGCCGTTATACCCAAAGCAGAAGACTGGGACAATACTTGTTGGAAGCCCAACTCGTAGTTGGTAATCTTCTCAGGCTTCAAGTTAGGGTTTGTCAACGCAGCTCCGGACATTTTTTCCATGTATAGGTAGCTATCATAACTTGCTTGCCAATAACCTGCACTCGGTCTTCTTGCAATCACATCGTATGATGCTTTGAACTCAGACTTATCGGACACAGGGAAAGAGAATGCGATACGAGGCATTGCAACTATCTGTGGTTCGTAATCCTTGAAAGCATCTGTGGATATTTGCTTAGGCAAACCGGTCTCGGACAATTCTCCTTTTCTGAAAGGCAAAGGCTGTCCCGACGAACCGGAAATATCGTTAGGGTTCGACACTACCTCACCGTTTGCGTTGTACCAACTGTTTCCATTTTGGTTACGGAAACCTCTTACTTCCACATTATCCAATGTAGAACTTGAAGAAAGTTTATCTACGTATAGTATATAGTCATCTCCTATGCTGTTAGGAACTTCACTTCCACGACCTGCATTTCTCAAATCCCCTGCCGTGTAAGAAGAATACAACAAATAAGGATCTTTCAAGCCTTGCTGATTTCCGTCAAATCTATCCACACGGATACCGATGTTAAATATCAAGTCGTTGAAGTAGAATTTATCTTGTATGTATCCTGCCATGTAAATAGGCTCCCACGCTCCTATGTTTCTCTTTCCGTCAACGCCGGTAAAGAAGTCTTGCAAAGATTGCTTGCCTGTTATTTTCTCTCCCGTGTGGTCATAACCGTAGTAGCTTACCAAAGATGAACTACCACCGGTATTGAACAACTCATCGGCTGAGAACATGTCCAAAGAGAATGTGGAAGGATCGTAGCTGTCGATGTCTATCCATTCCGTTCCATCGACTGCCAAACCTAATTTCTGACGTACTTGTTTGTCGAAGAATGTCTGGCTGCCGGCATCGTACTTACGATTGTATGATACGGTAGGGTACATACCACTCTCGTCTATGATAGGGTTGTCAAGATCCCTGTACAACAAGTGTTGGTTAGCCTCTTGTTTCATGATGGTCCACAAACTTGAAGCAGCCAAAGAGTAACCTCTGTATATCGATTGGTCATATTGAAATCCCAATTCTATGGAGTGCTTTCCTATATCGGCAGAAACTCTCGCTGCTGCATATATATATTGTGATTCGGATTTAGAGTAAGAAGAACCGACAACGCCAACGTTGGTAAACATGCTGTAAACCGAAGAAGGCATATCTCCGTTCACCAAACCCTTAAAGGATTTGATATTATCGTAATTGTACAAATAAGGTCTCAAACTCGAGAAAGCATTGTCGTAGAACAACTGTGAAGTATATGCAGACAATCCCGGATTGTATTCAGAAGGAGTATAATCCACCTGATAATCCATCCAACCGTTCTGCTCATAAACATACTCGCTGCTTCCGTCGCCATCTATATCCATTCTCGTAAGTTCATACATCGGTCTCTTGTATGTATGGAACGTTCCGACATGTCCGTAACGGAACAAATCGTCGCCATGATCTTTGTTATAAGCCTCCGAATATGACTTGGAATAAGATGCCGTCAAGTTGAAGATTACGTTCTTTATCAAAGAAGATTGCTCGGAATTGAACTTCTGAGTAAAGTCTCCCATCAATTGAATGCTGTGGCTCTTGCTTTCAGAGTTGTTGTAGTTGTTCATCAACATTGAAGAAATCGAACCATTCATTCCTATACTGTTGACAAACTCCGCATTGATTTGCAACATGCTGTTCTTGGAGAAACGGAAATCCAATCCTCCTTCCACGTATATCGAGTTCGACCATAGGTTAGACTTGCGACCAACCTGCTCGAAATCTTTCATTGTCAAAAACTCGGCAGCATAATTCACAGCTCCGGTTGAAGGATCGTACACCAAAGGGTTTTGTTTCAAGTTTTCCAAAACATCATCCTTTATCATATAGTACCTTCTGTCCTTCGGTCTCAAATAACTATCCGCTGCATAAGTAACAAATCCCGACAAACGGTAACCAATGATACTGTTGGAAACTCCGCCTGCGTCAGTCTTTTTCAACAACGGACCTGTAAAATAGAAGTCTCCTCTATGGTATCCACGAGTATCCAAAAACTCCGATGTCTGATACTGTACATAACCGGTAAAGGTGTTTTGCGGTGGTTTCAAAGTAATGTTAGTACTACCTCCGATTGCCTCTCCTATACTTGCAGGAGTACCACCCAAGATGACTTGGATTTCTGCAATGGCTTGCTTCGGAATATTAACGCTTCCTTTCTTTGCCACACCATTGACATAAGTTACCATACTGCCCTCACCACGAGCGCTACCTGCTCCACCGTCCGAGTCTGTAATACCTCCGACATTGGCGATGATGGCATCAACCGAGTTGGCAGTCATGTTGTCCAAATCCTCGGCGGAAATACGCTTACCGGATTCCGATGTACCTTGTTCAAGCAAAGGTATTGCATACTCCACGATTTCCACGGTATTAAGCATCTCCGATGTTGGAGCCATCTCAATGTTTCCTCCTTTTGAAAAGCCGGAAGCATTAACCTTTACACCTGTTTTCAGCACCGTTTTGTAGCCAACGAATGAAGCCCTGATATCGTAATCGCCAGGTGCCAACGGCTTGATTTGATAATTACCGTCCACATCTGTCTGGGCTCCGCCCATCTGTTGACCATTTTGCTCAACAATGACATTAACAAACGGTAATGGCTCTTTCGTCGATGCGTCTGTAATTGTACCCGTCAGTACTCCCTGAGAATACAACATCAGACCGGTTGTCAATAACAACCCGAGAGTGAAGAATAATTTTCTCAACATACCCATTTTAATGTATTTTCTTAGATTTATAATTCGCTAAACTAACTACTTGTAAGGTCTGTCCAATATTGTCGAATAAATCACTGCCTCTTTCAAGGAAAAACTTTTGTCTTTTTGTTCAGACTTCTCGTCTTTCCGTTTTTCTTGCACTTCTTTATTCCGAAAAACAACACTTTCGACTTCCCTTTTCTCGGTCTCGACATTCTTTTTTACTTCTTCGACATTTTCTAACTCTACATCGGTTTTGTGGTCTTCCTCTTCAAAGGCAAAATTCCACAGACTTTCCGTCTCGGAATCAACCTTTGTCGTGTCCTTTGCCCTTGCCGATATTTTCATCGACATTCTCACGGCTATCAGACCAAATACCAATAATAGAATTATCACTTCCATGTCAAAGCAAATTCTGTTCAATTATCAAGACCTGCAAAATCTTATATTGAAGAGTTTATCGGAGAGAGCATCAAACTCTTTCCGATAAACTCTATATTATCACTTTACTGTCTTCGCCAATTCTTTTTTCTTTTCGGAACGAGTTATCAATGCGTATGCCGTAGGACAAGCCACACACAACGAAGCAAATCCACCGACAGCAACACCGACGAACAATGCAAAGGCAAATCCTCTCAACACCTCGCCTCCGAATATGAATACTATCAACAATACCAACAAAGTAGAACCCAACGTATTGAACGTACGACTTAAAGTCTGGTTCATGGCATCGTTCATAACCTTTCCATAAGGTGCCTTAGGGTACAACCTCACATTCTCCCTGACACGGTCGAACACTATCACCGTATCATTTATCGAATAACCTATCACCGTAAGTATGGCGGCTATAAAATCTTGGTTGACTTCCAAGTTGAAAGGAAGCAAGCCTCCGAACAAGGAGAAAATTCCTATTGTTATCAAAGCGTCGAACGACAAAGACACAAGACCTGCCAAACCATATTGCCATTTTCTAAATCTCAATCCTATATATAGGAATATAAGAACAAGAGAAACGATAACGGCAATGATAGCCGAACGTTGTATATCCTCTGCCATTGTAGGTCCCACTATTTCGGAACTTATTATACCCAAAGGACTCTTCATTGTGGATTCGAATTGCTCCAACGTAATGTTCTTATCATTGAAGAAACTTTTCGTTCCATTATGCAATTTGGCTATCACTTCACGCTTAACGGCATCGCTGTCGTCTTTTACCTTATAATCCGTTGTTATCTTAACCTGATATGCGGGCCCGAACGTCTTCACCTCCGGAGCAGAACCGAATTCCTTTTGCAATTCATGCCTTACTTCCACAGGATTTACGTCCTTATCGAATCTCACGACGTAAGTACGTCCGCCTGAAAAGTCTATACCGTAATCCAATCCTTTGAAAGCCAAAGAACCTATTGCTATAACAGCCAATGAAACGGATATTATGGTTTGCACCTTATGCGTTCCGACGAAGTTTACTTTCGGATTTTCCAAGAAGTGTTCGGTAAATTTGTTGAAGAACGTGATTTTTCTCTGTCCTTTCTTGCTGCTCAACATCGCCTCGAAGACCAATCTCGAAATAAAGATACTTGAGAACAACGAAGTCAAGATACCTATACACAATGTAACGGCAAAACCTTGAATAGGACCGCTTCCGAAATATGCAAGAACTATACCCGTCAACAATGTAGTAACGTTACCGTCTATGATTGCAGAATAAGCGACCTTGTATCCGTCTTTGATTGCAGAGGCCACGTTTTTGCCAGCAAGCAACTCCTCCTTGATACGTTCATATATGATAACGTTGGCATCGACTGCCATTGCCATTGTCAAGACGATACCTGCTATACCCGGCAAAGTCAAGACTGCTCCTATCGATGCCAATATTCCGAACAAGAAGAATATATTGACAAGCAACGCACAGCAAGCCGCAATACCTGCCATGTTGTAGAAGAATATCATGTAAGCGAATACCAACAAGAAAGCGACAATGAACGAAATCAAACCGGTACGTATGGATTCTGCACCCAAGGAAGGACCGACAACAGACTCCTGAACCATTTTCGCAGGTGCCGTAAGTTTACCTGACTTCAAGATGTTTGCCAAGTCTTTCGCTTCATCGACGGTGAATTGTCCGGAAATTTCGGAACGACCTCCGCTGATTTCTCCGTTAACTCTCGGTGCGGAATAAACCACATCATCCAATACTATGGCGATGCAGTTGTTCACGTTGCTTCCTGTTATCTTCGCCCATTTGCGAGCGGCATCGTCTTTCATCACCATAGAGACAACAGGTTGTCCTTGTTGATTGAAGTCGCTTCTTGCATCGGAAATCACATCTCCATCCAACAACGGTGTTTTCGCTTTGTTCGTATATTGAAGTATATACAACTCATATTCGTTCGTCTTGCTTATCGGCTTCGCTCCCCACAAGAACATAACATCTTGTGGAAGGATTTTGCTCGCTGCTGCAAGCATGCGATCTATTTCGCTTCTGTTTGCAGCCGTTGCCGTTCCGACAACATAACTTTGCAACGTTCCATTGTTCAAATGAGCGAACTTGGAGAACAACGGATTCGGGTTTTTCTTTGCCACCGTATCGGCTTTCTTTGCCACATCTCCTTTCGCAAGAGTTTCGCTCGCTGTTGTCGTTTCCGAAGAAACGGCATCTTGACTCTCCGCACTTTCCTCTCCGTAATTCGTTTCAGCCAACCACTTGTCTGCTGCTTGCAATGAGGCACTCACCTTTGCCAAATCGCCTGCCAACCAGAACTGCAACTGTGCAGAGCCTTCCAAAAGCTTGCTTACCCTTTGCGGGTCTTTTATTCCCGGTAACTCTATCGCTATTCTCTCGGTTGCTTCCAACTTTTGAATTGTAGGTTGTGCCACACCGAACTTATCTATACGTTTAGACAAAACTTGAAAAGTTCTGTCGTAAGCATCGGTACATTCCTGACGAATGGCTTTTATAACATCCGCATTCGACGAATTGGCTGTAATGCCTTTTTCCTTCAATTTTACTCTGAAGAAAGCCGAAAGATCCACCTTGGACGTTTTTGCTGCCTCATTCACGGTTCTTTCGAAGCAATCGATGAATCTGTCTCCCGTTTCCTTGTGATTTTTCTCTGCAAGACTCACCAACTTGCTCAATTCGGGATCATTAGGATTGCTTGCAAGATTCCTCAAAACGTCTATGGTGGAAACCTCCATCATGACGTTCATACCGCCTTTCAAGTCCAAACCCAAGTTCACTTCTCTCGCTTTACATTCTTTGTAAGAGAATTTTCTCATCCAAAGGAAGTTGTAGGCAGTTTTCTCGGACACCGAATCCAAGTAGAAATTCTCCCTCATCGTTGCAATGGAATCGAAGATTTCCTGTTCGCGTAAAGCATCTCCTTTTGCCAGATTCGCAGCCTGACTTTTTGCGTATTGGTTTGTCGCATACTCCTTTGCATTGCTTTCCACCTTCTTAGAGAAGTACGTGAAAGACAACTGGTAGAGACAAATCAAGGCGAAAATAATCGCTACGACTCTGATAGCACCTTTGTTTTGCATATTACTCTGTCTTATAAGTACACATGTTTTTGAAGTTGCAAAGATAGAATTTTATTTGGGAATTTCACAGCATTGAGGGATTTTTTTTCGCCAAACGATAGAAAAAAGCTGTGTGGATTTTCCCGCAAGTTCATGAACATAAAGCGAAACGCCGTTTGAGCATGAATGAGACGGCGTTTGAAATAATTCTTTCGGCGTTTTATTTTCGCCAAACGGCGTTTCATCAAGCTACCGCTTCTCTCCATGAAAAACAATGACGAAAACAAGCGTTTGAAAGAGTAGAAAGCAGAAATTCTTACTTCGTCCGCCATATAATTATGGTATAAGGAGAATTTTGTTGTTCTCTTTCTGCCATGCAGTCAAAAAAACGATATCGAACAAGTGTTTTCTGCGAAAAATGTAATAGCTTTGCAATCCGAAATAACATTAAAATCAAACAATAATGACAGAAAAACTTACAAAGTTATTGAACGACAGTCCCGTAGCTCGTTGGTCAGCCCTAATCCTCATCGCATTGATGATGTTTTTCGGCTATATGTTCGTGGACGTCATGTCTCCTCTGAAAGAGCTTATAGAGAGTTCTCGCGGTTGGAGCAGCGGAGTATTCGGAACGTATGCCGCTTCCGAATATATCCTGAACGTATGCGGTTTCCTTATCATCGCAGGTATAATCCTCGATAAAATGGGAATACGCTTCACCGGTATCTTGTCTGCATCTTTGATGGTGATAGGTGCGTTGATAAAGTATATCGGAATCAGTGAGTGGTTTCAGGCCACGGCATTCTGTAATTGGTTGAATTCATGGTGGATAACCATGCCGGGAAGTGCCAAGATGGCTTGCTTGGGCTTCATGATATTCGGTTGCGGTTGCGAGATGGCGGGAACAACCGTCTCAAAATCAATCGCAAAGTGGTTCAAAGGAAAAGAAATGGCTCTTGCAATGGGTTTGGAAATGGCAATCGCAAGATTAGGTGTGTTTGCTGTTATGTGGATAGCCCCAATCATTGCAAACCAATTCGACAGGTCGATTGTAGCTCCGGTCGCTTTCTGTGCTTGCTTGCTATGTATAGGCTTGATATTCTTCATCGTGTTCAGCGTAATGGACAAGAAATTCGACAAACAACTTGTTCAAGCAGGTTTGGCAACGGAAGAAAAATCTCCTGAGGACGAATTCCATTTGAGCGACCTCGGAAAGGTTTTCGGAAGCAAAATGTTCTGGTTAGTTGCTTTACTTTGCGTTCTTTACTATTCGGCAATCTTCCCATTCCAACGTTATGCCCCTGACTTCTTATCAAAAACCCTTGGAGTAAGTTCCGAAGTCGGAGCCCAGCTATTCAGCTGTTTCCCAATCCTTGCGATGTGTTTGACACCTCTTTTGGGAATATTCTTGGATAATAAAGGAAAAGGCGCTTCCATGTTGATGGTAGGAGCTGTTATAATGATAGCTTGCCACTTGTGCTTCGCTTTCGTATTGCCTGTATTCCCAAAACAATGGTTTGCAGTGCTTTTGGTAGTTATTTTGGGAGTCTCTTTCTCCTTGGTTCCTGCAGCTTTGTGGCCAAGTGTTCCGAAAATAATAGACGAAAAGATATTAGGAAGTGCATATTGCTTGATTTTCTGGGTTCAAAATCTCGGTCTTTGCTTCGTACCTTTGTTGATAGGAAAGGTATTGGAAAGTACCGGCGGTTACGTTGTTCCTATGACGATATTCGCTTCGTTCGGCATTTTGGCACTTATCTTTGGTGTTCTATTGAAGATTGAAGATAAGAGAAAAGGTTACGGTTTGGAAGAACCTAATATAAAGAAGTAATTTATAGTTTCTTTGAATAACACGAAGAGGGCTTGCTTTCCACAAGTCCTTTTCTTTTTTTTGCCACACGAAAACACGGACTTTAAGGCCTCAAAAATCGAAAAAATCCGACCAACTCATCGGCTGTCGGATTTTTCTTTGAATATTTGGGCTTAAAATCGCAATTTTATCCCACAAAAATCTTGTTTGCAAATACTTATACGCATTTTCACCTTGTTCGGATTTTTATCCTGTTTCGGCTATTTCCAGTCGCTTTCCTCCAAAGAGAAGACCTCATCGACCGTTTTTCCGCATACGGAAGCTATTTTCAGCATCACCAATCCGGAAGGTATATACTTCCCGAGTTCTATGGCATTTATCGTTTGGCGACTTACGCCTACCTTTTCGGCAAGTTCCTGTTGCGATATTCTAAGTACAGCCCGTTCCACTCTTATGTTATTCTTCATCTCTCATCGTCTTTTTCAGTCTGTAAATCTCGTAATGGAATTTACATATAAAGAGTATCAGGAAGATGTAAATGTCATACATCATCACCATAAGGTATTCGAACCCGAATACGAGCAATGTCAATAGGGCTATTATCACATATCCGACCAGCATTGCCCAAACAAAGGATTGTTCCCTTATCTTCATAATGTACTCATCCTCTGTCCTGTTCCTTGAAAAAGCGATGAAAACAAAGGCTGTAAGCATAAGAACGGGAGCGATTGTCATGCCGAAACTCGTTTCCACCATATTGCAAAACGAAGATGAGGATTGAGAAGAATCTCCGGAAGCATGGGCGAAAGGAGTCTCCCCAATCAGGGCAAAGGTTTTGAATTTGAAATCCAATGATTCGTCTGTAAGACAATTCACTGTAAACCAAGCGAGGCAACAAACCGCCAACACCATACCCACTTTTTTGAAACCGCGGGGCAATAAATACGATTTTTTCATATTGCATTTGTTTTTAATCCGAGACTTCTCAAAACATACCCTCCACAATCGAAGCCTCACAAATCGCAAAGAGTGATACATTTTTCAATTCGGCTGCAAAGGTACAACATGTTTTCCAATCTGACAAATATATTTTACATTTTATCGAATAAATCCGACATTTTCCACCACAAACTACCGATATAAAGAGAGTCTTACAAAAGAAGCAACTCACAAATGCCCGAAAGATAAAATTAAAACGCCGTTCTAAGAAATTCTTTCGGCGTTTCAATTTCCCGAAACGGCGTTTCGGGAATGGCTTTCTTCGATTTGCTTTGGGAAGATGAAATTTCGAGAAAAATTTACGAAGAAATGCAAGGCTGAATAATAAAGGAGAGAGGAAAAATAGCACGAAAAATTTTTATACGCCTGTTTTTCTTCCTCCCAAAACAGACTTTTCAGTCATGATGAAGAGGATTAGGAACAACTGCTCGGCTTCTTATTCTCTGTTATCCTGCATTATTTTTCATCAATGCAAAACAAAGATTCTCTTTACGAAATATAGATAAAGTACTATCGGAAACGAGTAAAACACAAGCCTGTTTGAAAGACTTGAAATAGAACTACACTATTGCAAACTAAGGCTTTAATCAATAGAAAGGGAATAAAAAAGGAGCGAACCTTCCGTTTCGCTCCCGCTTTGTACATCTGGCCGGAATCGAACCGGCACGGGTTTTATCCCACTAGATTTTGAGTCTAGCGCGTCTACCTGTTCCGCCACAGATGCTCCTGATTTGCGTTTGCAAAGGTACGACAATTTTCCAAACTTGCAAATAGTTTTGCTTTTTTTTTTCAGTTCGGGAAATTGTCCGTACCTTTGCAGCCAGAAAGTCAACCATTCTTAGTAGAAAAATTATGTCAGAGACCAAACAGAAGGATACAACGGCACTTTTCTCAGGAAGAGCAACGCTGTATTTGGCTAAAAAGATTTCCGATGTTTATAGAAAACCGCTCGGCAAGTCAATCGTTTTGCAATATGCGGACGGAGAATTCCAACCATCTTACGAACAAAATTTGAGAGGTTGCGATGTATTCATCATTCAATCCACTTTCGCTCCATCGGATAACCTTATGGAGCTATTGATGTTCGCAGATGCAGCCAAGAGAGCCTCTGCTCAAAGAATCATAGCAGTAATTCCTTATTTCGGCTTTGCTCGTCAAGACAGAAAAGACAAGCCGAGAGTTCCCATTGCAGCAAAATTGGTTGCCGATTTGTTGCAAGCGGCAGGTGTAAGCAGAGTTATAACCATGGATTTGCACGCAGACCAGATTCAAGGCTTCTTCAACATTCCGCTCGACCACTTGTTGGCATCTTCAATCTTCATTCCTTATTTGAGAGGTCAGGAAATATCGACGGAAGATTTATTGTTCGCTTCTCCGGACGTGGGAGGAACCAAGAGGGCAAGCCAATACGCAAAAACATTGGGAACAGGTTTCGTAATGTGTTACAAGCAGAGAAACAAGCCTAACGAAATCGGTACGATGCAACTGATAGGCGATGTCAAGGGTAAGCATATAATTCTCGTAGATGACATTGTCGATACGGGAAACACTCTTTGCAAGGCAGCGGAATTGATAAAATCCTGCGGGGCTCAAAGTGTGAGAGCGATGATTACTCATGCCGTATTGAGTGGTGATGCGATGGAGAAAATCGAAAACTCATGCATGGAAGAGCTTATAGTAACGGATACCATTCCTTTGAGAAGAGAAAGCAAGAAAATAAAGGTGCTTTCCACCGCTTCCATATTTGCAGAAGCCATAAGGAGAGTTGAGAACTACGAATCGATAGCCGATTTCTACGAAATAGCAGTAAAACAAAAAGGTGTGGTGGAAAGGTTCTAACCATACCGCAATAATAATCAACAAATACAAATAACAATGTACACAGTATCTATGAGTGGTTTTCTAAGAGAGAACGTAGGGAAAAAAGATGCAAAGATGTTACGTAAACAAGGCTTGGTGCCTTGCGTAATCTACGGTGGAGAACAAGAACAAGTAAGGTTCACCATGCCGCAAAAGGCATTCAAACCGCTATTGTTTACCCCTGACACTAACTATGTCGAATTGGAGATAGACGGTAAGAAATGCCGTGCAATACTTCAAGAAATCCAATATCACCCTGTAACAGACGAGGTGTTGCATGCAGATTTCTTGAGAATATTCGACGATAAGCCTATCTCGATTGCAATCCCTGTAAAAACAGTAGGCACAGCTCCCGGAGTATTGCAAGGAGGTAAGTTGATGATGAAGATACGTAAATTGAGAGTCAAGGGCTTGCCTGATGCCATTCCTCAATATGCAGAAGTCAACATAAGCTCTTTGGAAATCGGACAAGGAGTGAAGGTAGAACAAGTGAGCATAGAGAACGTCGAATTGTTGGATGTAAAATCCAGCGTCATCGTTTGGGTAAAACCAACTCGTGGTTCAGGAAAGTAATTCAAACAAATAGAATAACAAACAAGGCTGTACTTATATGTGCAGCCTTTATTTTTGAAAGTAATGAAGTATTTGATAGTCGGTCTCGGAAATCCGGGGAAAGAATACGAGCAAACACGGCACAATATAGGCTATATGGCTTTGGACAGGTTTGTCGAAAGTTTGAATATCGAGAGCAAAGATACACGGTATGAGTTCTCTGTCGAACGCCACGCCTATATGACAGAAGTGAAGGTAAAAGGCAGAACATTGATTCTTATAAAGCCGACAACATTCATGAACCTTAGTGGCAAGGCTGTGAGGTATTGGCTCGACAAAGAGAAGATACCCATTGAAAATCTGCTGATTATTGTTGACGACTTGGCATTGCCGTTAGGAACAATCCGTCTTAGAATGGGCGGAAGCGACGGAGGACATAACGGATTGAAAGATATAATTGCCGCCCTCGGTCATAACAAGTTCAACCGTTTGCGTTTCGGAATAGGAAACGACTTCGCGAAAGGACGTCAAATTGATTTCGTCTTGGGAAAGATTGAAGGAGAGGATTGGAATGTCGTCGATAACAAATTGGATATGTGTTGCGACATAATCAAATCCTTTGCCACCATCGGCATGGACAGAACGATGAACATGTTCAACGGGAAATAAAATCAGAACCTTTCCTTGCAAAGATTCGAAAGATACTCTGCCACTTCTTTCGGCTTTATGCTCTGCATACAAGAGCAATATGTCGTTTTCCGACAAGAATTGCATACCTTGTCTTTGCAAAAGACTTTCACCTTTCTGCCTATCGGTTGCCAACGTTCGGGATTCATGGGACGAATGGGCGGATATAATCCTATGGCATGCTTGTTCAATATGGCAGCTATATGCAAAGGCCCGGTACTTGCAGCCACAAGAGCATCGGAATCGGCTATAAGACTTATATACTGCTCCAAAGATAGCTTTCCACTCAAATCATAGACGTTTTCATCAGTCTCAGAAAGTAATTCTTCCCTGAACCGTTGTCCCTCTTCCTCTGTTCCGCAAAGGAAAATTCTGAATTTTGTTTTATCCAAAGCCTCAATCAACAATCGAAAATTGTGCAATCCCCATTCTCTTGCACTGCCTTTGCTTTTAGGATGCAAAATCAATTTGAAGTATCGACTGTTTTCCAACAATTTATCGGCACAAGAAGGAACTTTCACAGCCTTTACATGAACGTAATCGCATATATTTTCAACCGTAATTCTGCTCTCTCTCTTCGTAAGCGGATATAATAATTTCAAATTCAGCACTGCCTCATGCTCATTGGAGTTTCGTCTGGAAAAATGAACCAATTTGTTGCAAAATAACCAATTATAGATCCTATGAGACGTCCCTACACGAGACTTTATACCTGCCTGCTTGCATAATTTTGCCACTTCTTTATTCGGAAACACATGTAAAACAACATCTATTTGCTTTGTCTGCAACAAATTAACGGTTTTGCTCTCGTCTTTTGCCAATTCGTCCCAATCCAGGAACTCATCGACAGCTTCACACATGCTTACGACAGCTTCGGTGTAGGTTCTGCCGAGGAATAACACCCTTGCATCTGCAAAACAGTACTTTATAACTCCTGCCAACGGCAAAGTCAACACCACATCCCCTATTCCGTCAGTTCTGCTTATCAGTATTGTCATTCTCATTAAGTTCTTTGAGTTTCGCATACTTCAAGAAAGTCGCAAATGACGACATCTTGCAAACACGATAGCCTGCATAACCGTCCAAAAAGCCGAGTTTGAAAACGAAGTCTCTTATGAATTTCCATTTAGGTCGCATCATTAATCCGATGAGACGCACATTCTTTCCTTTCTTATTGGCTTCCATCGCTGTAAGAGTGGTGAATTTGTCAAATTGTTTGACATGGTCGGAAGCATTTTTGTAGGAATAGTGAAGCAGGTCGCCTTTCAAACGGATTATTTCCACTTCTTGCGGCAAAGACAGGGTTTCATGCACGAAGTCTCCCTGCCACCGAACACTTCTTCTGTCGAATATGCGGATTTTTCTATCGGGATACCAGCCACAATGCCTTATCCAATGCCCGCAATAGTTCGTCAGGCGAGACACTTCAAAAACACGATTTTTGTTTTCCGCCTCTTTCTTTATCTCTTTTACGCTGTTCTGCAAATCTTTCGACAAAACCTCATCGGCATCTATCGACAAAATCGTATCATACGAACTTAACGAGTTCGCATGGTTCTTTTGCCCCGCATACCCCATCCATTTTTGAGAATAGAATTTCACATCTGGAAAACTTTCCGCTATTGCCCGTGTATTGTCTTGCGAATAAGAATCCACAACCACCACTTCATCAACAATACCTTGCAAAGATGCAATACACCTTGCAAGATTTGCTTCCTCGTTCAAGGTGATTATAACCGCAGAAATCCGCATCGTTCTCTACAAAATCTTTTCTACGTCTTTGAAAACAAACTCTTTCACGGCAGGAAGCAAAGTTTCCACATTTATTACGTCTATACGTTTCTTTGCTATCGCCTTATCCATCTCCATACCGACTTTTTCTGCAAGTCCTTCGGTCACCTTGGTCGAGAACTCCACATATATGCTTATGTTCTTTGGCCTTTTCTCGACTGCCGACACAAAAGCCTTGTGAGCCCACGCCGATTTGATGTCGTATTCTGCCAAAGCTTCCAAAATATCATTTATCAATTTCTTTCTGCTTCGTCTCGCCCACCAACCCGGTTTGCGTTCTTTGCATTTCAATGCTTTGGACAGTTGTTTGTTCGCTTGTTTGTCTATCATGAATCCTATGTTTGTCTTTCCTCTTACGCTATAATTTCACCAATCCCGCGAAACCCATGAATGCCATGGCAAGAATTCCCGCAGTAATCAAGGCTATAGGAATGCCTCTCACTCCTTTCGGTACTTCCACCAATTCCAGATGTTCCCTCAAACCTGCGAAAATAACCATCGCAAGCGTAAATCCGAGGGATATTCCTATGGTATAGGTAACTCCTTCCAACAAATTGTATTCTTTCTGTATGACAAGAATGGATATTCCGAGTACTGCACAGTTGGTTGTTATCAATGGAAGGAACACACCCAAGGCCTGATAGAGCGAAGGGCTGATTTTCTTCAATATTATCTCGACCATCTGCACCAAAGCTGCTATTACCAATATAAACAATATGGTTTGCAGGAACTCTATCCCCAAAGGCACCAACACGAACTTATGCAAAAGAAACGTTACTATGGTCGAAAGGGTCATCACAAAGACAACAGCCGCTCCCATTCCCGTTGCCGTACTCACTTTCTTGGATACGCCCAAGAAAGGGCAAATTCCCAAAAACTGCGAAAGTATTACGTTGTTAACGAATACGGCAAAAATTATAATGGCAATGTATTCCATACTTTTCGAATGTTATTCCGTCTTGCAAAACTAATGTTTTTTCGGCAATTACAGACCGTTCCGGCAATTTTTTCGTTCATTTCGGTGTTTTCCATCTGCATACCGCAATGCCGAATACCTCTTTCAAACAAAGGCAATCGGATTTGGTTTTGTATTTTTGCCTGTTCTAACTTTTATTTTCAAGAGATGAAACTATTTTACAGAGAACTCGGTTCTTTTGATGGACGAACGCTGATGATAATACACGGTTGGTTGGGCATGAGCAGCCATTGGTTGAACATAGGCAGGTTTTTGGCGGATTGCGGCTATCATGTGATAATTCCCGACCTGCCGAACCATGGCAGGAGTTTCCATACGGATATGTTTTCCTACGATTCCATGGCTCGCTTCCTGCATGACTTCCTCCGAAAACATAGTTCCGATAAACCGATACTGATAGGACATTCCATGGGCGGCAAGATAGCCATGAAGATGCTCAACCTGTATCACGGAGAGTACGAGAAATGTATCATCGTCGATATTCTGCCCAAGGATTACCCAGAACTGATGAGACAGGGCGGCATTGCGGACACCATACTCAAAACCCCGCTTTCGCAATTTGAGTATCGCAAGGATTTGGCGGAATATCTGCAAAAATACGTCTCCGATAAGGGGTGGTTGACACTGCTTTTGCAAAATATTGAAACCAAGTCCGTTACACATAACTCAGATACAACGGAAGCAAATCCTGATTTCGATGAAACGAAACGCCGTTTTAATTTTGCGAAACGCCCTTCGGCTGAAACGAAACGGCGTTTCAATTTTCTGAAATGGCGAAGTAATGCAATCATGCTGGCAGAAAACATGCCGAAGGTTGCAGGCAGGGTCGATTTGCAGCCTGTCGATACGCCGACTCTGTTGATACGCGGTAGCAAAAGCGAATTCACGGAAGCGGAAGACCTGAACTGCTTCTCGGAAGTATTCACAAATTCCCGTATCGTTACAATGGAGGATTGCTCTCATTGGTTGTTTGTCGATAAACCGGCTTTGTTTTTGAAAGAAGTCTGCACTTATCTCGACAGCATTTAACTTGGAACACTTTTTTTTCTTACCTTTGCCGAAAAAACCTCGTTATGGGAATACAAATCGAAGCAGTATTGCTGGTTTTGTCCGCTCTGTTCTTTTTGAGCGTACTTGCAGGAAAAGCAAGTTCAAGATTCGGAGTACCTGCCTTATTGTTGTTTCTTGCAGTCGGCATGCTATGCGGAACGGACGGTCTCGGCATTCAATTCGATAATATTCACCTTGCCCAAACGATAGGAACGGTAGCCCTTTGCATCATTCTGTTTTCCGGAGGTATGGATACGCACATCTCGGAAATCAAGCCCATAATGTTGCAAGGCTTGATTTTATCGACGCTCGGAGTATTGATAACAGCATTGATAACAGGCGTGATAATATGGTGGATACTCGGCATGACGCTACCAGCGGCAGGAATGGGATTTCTCGCCTCCCTGTTGCTTGCTTCCACCATGTCTTCCACCGATTCAGCCTCGGTGTTTTCCATATTGAGATCGAAAAATCTCAATTTGAAGCACAACCTCCGCCCGATGTTGGAGCTGGAAAGCGGAAGTAACGACCCCATGGCTTACATGTTGGTTTTAACCATGTTGGAAGTGCTGAAAGTAGGTACTGTAACAAGCTATTGGGACATTGTACTCAAACTCGTGTTGCAACTTGTCATAGGAGCGGCTGCAGGATACCTGCTCGGAAAAGCGGCAGTCTTCGTAATAAACAAGATAAAGATAGGAAACGACTCGCTTTATCCGATATTGGTGTTAACTTTCTGCATATTCATGTTCTCCGCCACCTATTTCATGCAAGGCAACGGCTATTTGGCAGTCTATATAGGAGGCTTGGTAATCGGCAATTCCAAGTTCGTGCATAAGAGGTCATCAATCAAATTCTTCGAGGGCTTGGCATGGCTCTTCCAGTTGATAATGTTCTTAACCCTCGGTCTGCTTGTAAACCCTCATGAACTGATTCCGATAATCGTTCCCGGGCTGATAATAAGTTTTTTGATGATATTCTTCGCCCGACCGCTTACGGTATTTCTGTGTCTCTTGCCATTCAGAAAGATGACTCTTAAAGACAAAACATACGTATCATGGGTCGGTTTGAGAGGAGCCGTACCGATAATCTTTGCAATCATGCCTTTGGCAGAGGGAATACCCGGAGCAAGAGACATATTCAACATAGTGTTTTTCTGCACATTGATTTCGCTTCTTGTACAAGGAACCTCCATTCCCGTTGTGGCAAGATGGTTGGGGCTTGCAGAGAAAACGAAAGACACAACGAAGTTGAAAGACTTCGACATCGATGTGTCAAGCGACATAAAAACCGTTTTGGCAGAAATAGAACTCTGTGATAAATCCTTTGAAAAAGGAAACCGATTGATGGATATAAAACTACCGGAAAACTCACTCGCCGTTATGGTCAAACGAGATGAGAAGTACTTCGTGCCGACAGGCAAGACATCGCTCTGTGCCAAGGATAAACTGTTGATAATGACAGACGACCATCAATCAATGGAGGAAGTATATAAAAAACTGAATATTAAGCATTAGCCTTTCGGTGTATCTGATATGCCGGAACGACGTATGCAAACAAGAAATAAACGTATAGACAATGAAGATATTAGTTTTGAATTGCGGAAGCAGCTCTATCAAGTATCAGTTGATAGATATGGACAACAATGCCAAAGTAATGGCAAAAGGTCTTTTGGAAAGAATCGGCTTGGAAATGGGAGAATTTACCCATAAACCTGCCGGAAAAGACAAATACTACGTAAAGCAACCGATACCCGACCATAAGGCAGGAATTAAAATGGTATTGGAAGCATTGGTTGACGAGAAAATCGGTGTCATCAAGTCTTTAACCGAAATAAATACCTGCGGACACAGAGTGGCTCACGGAGGAGAAATCTTCAAACAGTCCGTTTTAGTCGATGAAACAGTAAAAGCAGAAATCAAAAAACTCATTGCATTAGCCCCATTGCACATCCCTGCCAACCTTCAAGGAATAGAAGCAATGGAAAGCATATTGCCCGGCACTCCGCAGGTAGCAGTATTCGACACTTCGTTCCATCAAACCATGCCGGAGTACGCTTACCTTTATGCAATCCCTTACGAATACTACGAAAGCGACAAAATACGCCGCTACGGCTTCCACGGAACGTCCCATCGTTTCGTCGCACCGAAAGCAGCTCAAATGGCAGGCTTGGACATAGCCAATTCAAAAATAATCTCTTGCCATCTCGGTTCCGGAGCTTCAATATGTGCAGTAAAGAATGGCAAAAGCGTCGATACCTCCATGGGATTCACTCCTGTCGAAGGTTTGATTATGGGTTCAAGATGCGGAGATTTGGATTTGGGAGTGCTTTTGTACATAGCCGAAAAGGAGAACATGGACTGCAAAGAGATGAATAACTTCATCAATAAGAAATGCGGTTTGAACGGAATAACGGGAGGCGTTGTCGATATGAGAGATATAATCGCCGGAAAGAAAGAAGGCAAAAAGAGAGAGACCTTTGCATTCGACATGTTCGCATACCGCGTCAAGAAATACATAGGAGCGTACGCCGCTGCAATGGGCGGAGTAGATGCCATCTTGTTTACGGGCGGTATAGGTGAGAATGCTTGGTTGCAAAGGCAGGCTATCTGCCAAGGATTGGAGTTTCTCGGAGCCGAAATAGACGAAAAAGCCAACGAAGCAATGGCTGGAAAAGACGGAATCATATCCAAAGCCGACAGCAAGGTCAAAATTCTTTCCGTAACGACGGATGAGGAATTGGTAATCGCACAAGACACATACACAATAGTAAAATAAGCAGGTGAAAAGGTTTGCAGATTTTTTGATGTGGCTTGGCGATTGGAAGCTGATAGGCGAACCGGAACCGGAAATGAAGAACTGCGTTTTCATAGAGGCTCCTCATACTTCCATGTGGGACTTCGTGTGGGGACGTTGCGGCTTATGGAAGTTGGGAGTCAACGCTCACTTCTTCATAAAGAAAGAGTTATTTTTCTTTCCACTCGGTTCGATATTGAAGATGTTGGGAGGCGTTCCGATAGATCGCAAGAAAGGTGCTGGAGTTGTCGATGAGGCAGTGAAAAAACTGCGGGAGAATAAAGACTTCTCCGTTATCATCACTCCGGAAGGCACTCGCAAATACACGGATAAGTGGAAGAAAGGTTTCTATCTCATTGCCATGAAAGCCGAAAAGCCCATATATCTCTCTTGGTTGGACTATGAAAAAAAGCAAGGGGGCAGCGGTATTATCTTTCACCCCACCGGCGACTATGAAAGCGACATCAAAAAAATTCAGGAGTTCTATAAGGATAAAGTAGCGAAGTATCCGGAGAACTTCAACCTCAGCAAACAATACCGGAATAAACAATAAAGAATATGTTACGAACTCATACATGCGGGGAACTTAATCTCGAACATTGCGGCAGGAGAGTTACTCTTGCAGGTTGGTTGCAACGTTCCAGAGATTTGGGAGGCATGACTTTCATCGACCTTAGGGACAGATACGGAATAACTCAACTTGTTTTCAACATGGAAACCAATGCAGATTTGTGCCGCATGGCAAGAACACTCGGAAGAGAGTACGTCTTGCAAGTGGACGGCGTGGTATCGGAAAGAAGCAACAAGAACAAAAATATCCTGACAGGAGACATAGAAATATTGGTCGATAAGATTTCTGTACTGAATCCTTCCAAAACTCCGCCCTTCACCATTGAAGATAATACGGACGGAGGCGAGGAATTGAGAATGAAGTATCGTTATTTGGACTTGCGGAGAAATTGTGTCAAGCGAAACCTCGAATTAAGGCATCGTTTGTCGATACTGATTCGCAATTACATGAACGAAAAGCACTTCATGGAGATAGAGACTCCTTTCTTGATTCGTTCCACTCCCGAAGGGGCAAGAGACTTTGTTGTGCCTTCAAGGGTCAATCCCAATGAATTTTACGCTCTTCCGCAGTCTCCGCAGAGTTTCAAGCAGCTTTTGATGGTTGCAGGCTTCGACAGATATTTCCAAATCGTCAGATGTTTCAGAGATGAAGACCTCAGAGCAGACCGTCAGCCCGAATTCACGCAGGTGGATTGCGAGATGAGCTTTGTGGAACAGGAAGATGTTTTGCAGATGTTCGAAGGTCTGATGAAGCACCTGTTCAAAGAAGTACGCGGATTGGAATTGGGTGATTTTCCGAGAATGACTTACGACGATGCAATGAAGTACTACGGCTGCGATAAACCCGATACGAGGTTCGGAATGACATTCGTGGAAATCGATGAGCTTGCAAAAGGCAACGGTTTCTCCGTTTTCGATTCCGCAGAACTTGTTGTAGGAATTTGTGTCGAGGGTTGTGCAAAATACACCCGTAAACAGTTGGACGAGTTGACCGATTTCGTGAAACGTCCGCAGGTGGGAGCAAGCGGCTTGGTCTATATAAAATACAACGAAGACGGAACATTCAAATCTTCTGTCGATAAGTTCTTTTCAAGCGAACAGTTGCAAAAGATTGCGGAGCGTTTCTCTGCCAAGCCCGGCGACCTGATGCTCCTGATGGCAGGAAAGAAAGACAAGGTTCGTGCTTCGCTTTGTGCATTGCGTCTCGAAATGGGTTCGCGTCTCGGTTTGAGAAATCCTTTCGACTACAAACCTTTGTGGGTTATCGACTTCCCGCTTTTGGAGTGGGACGAAGAAACGGCAAGGTTCTATGCAAAGCACCACCCTTTCACTTCATTGAAACCTGAGGACTATTCCATACTCTTCACCAAGCCTGCTGAAGTGAGAGCCAACGCATACGACTTGGTTGTCAACGGAACGGAAATCGGGGGAGGTTCGATAAGAATTCACGATCGCAAGATGCAGAACGATATGTTCAAGGTTTTGGGTTTCAGTGAAGAAGAAGCAAAGAAACAATTCGGCTTTTTGCTCGATGCCTTCGAGTACGGAGCGCCTCCTCACGGCGGTATAGCGTTCGGATTCGACAGAATGTGTTCCATGTTCGGCGGAATAGAAACGATAAGAGACTTCATCGCTTTCCCAAAAAACAACAAAGCGAGAGACCTTATGGCAGAAAGCCCTTCCGAAATATCGCCTGCACAACTCGAAGAACTGTGCATTTCCCTCATACCGAAAGAAAAATAAAACTAATCATCATTCTTTTTTTTATCAAGGTGGCTTCGTGCCACCTTTTGCATTTTACAAATCTTTGGTCGCAAACATTTTGCGACCATTTCCCATTCGATGAAATTCTCTTTTCATTTCACTTCCGACAAAACGCCGTTCCGGAAAAATAAAACGCCGATTGAGAAAATTCTTTCGGCGTTTGAGCATCAACGAAACGGCGATTCGTTATTGCAGAAATTTGTTTACCGGATTTATGATGTTCTTAGGCACGTCCGTTCTCATGATTTTGCTTTGCTTTATTCCCATTTCATCGAACCATTCATTCCATATCCTTTCCAAAAGTTTGAAATGAGATGATTTTGCAGGGTCAACCTCCAACACCAATACCTCCAAATCGCTCAATTTTTGCCCTTCATCCAAAGGATTCAGTAATTTTGTATCGGGATTTTGGTCAAGCACAAGCGGCGTTACCCAAGATTGTTTGCCGTTTTTCTGCTCTTTATTATCCTTATGGTAAATGTATCCGTCGGTAAGAATGACAAGAATATTTCGATAACCTTCAATAATGCACTGATCCTGTACCCTGTCTCTGAAAAAGCCCCATATATCCGAGCCTGACCAATCTCCATCGTTCTTTGTCTGCTTGTAAACAGAGTGAAGAGTGTTTGAGAACAAGCTGTCAATCGTTTGTAATCTGCGTTTCAGCAATCCTTTTTCTTTTCTCGACACTTCCATATTTATTTCGAGTGTTCCGACAACGGTATTGATGTTCTCGAGCTTCGGGTTCGGATAAAACAAAACCTTGAACTTGTCTTTACCGGTGAACTTTTCCTTTTGAGCCTTATCTTTCAAAGAATCGGCAATATTGACTATCAATGCAATATCTTTATCCTCTTGTTCCATGTTCTCGGTGTTTCGTTTAATTCTGTCCGACAGGTCAATCAAAACAGTGATATTCAAAGGCTGAACTTTCGGTTGCTCTTTGTCTCCGGTTTTATTACCATCGTTTCTTCCTCCACAGGCATGGAAACAAACACATATTGCAATCAACAACAGCAATCTTCTTGTTTTCATATTCTTTTGTCTTTTTGATGTTTTACTTCGATTGTTTATCTGTCAGCATGTTATCTATGCCGACAATGAATTTGTCATATACGTTTTTGACTTCACTTTTTGCCAATTCGTCCTTGCCTTGTATGGACAGGAACGCCAGCCAGCCTTTCAAGAATAAAGCCAATGCATTCTTTATATCCGTCCAATCATAAACTATTCCGTTCTTCAAACTGTATGTAATCTTCTCTATCTCGCCTTTGAAGCGTTCTACATCGTTTTTGAGTTTGACAATGTCCTTGTCAACCGTGGAAATCTTGTTGCTCAAATCCGTTATTTCTTGGTCTATGCGTGTTATCTCAGCTGTATGTTTATGAAGAGCCTCGTAATTTGTCATCACAAAAGAAAAAACAAGCCCCCAGATAACATAAGCCACAAATCCGCAGAATATAACCGTCCAGAAGTCTACATTGCCTGCTGCCATGGAAAAACTATATGACGGCATAGATTCAAGAGACTGCTCTCTTAAAACTTCGTATATACTGCTTGAAATTTTGTAAGCCAAGAGACAATCGAATACGAAAGTCAATGCATAAAGTGCCATAATCTTCAAGAGAATTGTCCGTTTGCTTGCCGTTCCGGAATTGAACTGATGTATCACGTAACCCAAGCCAAGGAAAAGCATTGGTATGAGAATAACGAAGAAAAGCTCCACATAGCCATCAACCAAAGCATTAGCAAGGGCATGAGCATCGAACATGGCTTCCGTTATTACTGTATTGTCGGCACCGAATTCCTTGAAGAATGCCGAATACGCCGTGGAACTGTAAAAGATAAACAGATATATGGTGATGCCTGCAAGTATCACCAAACCGAAAATAAAGTTGACGAGAGCGTTCTTGTTTGTCTTCTGGCTGGTTTCAAGTTCTCTTTTCTTGGCATTTAGAGCCGATTTTCGTTGTTCGTATTCGTTCTTGCGGCCTTCCAAAAGGGTTAATTCGTTCTCGTTGGTTTTTATTTTGGTTTCGTATTCCACCCGCTTCTCTTCCATTTCCTGTTTCCATTTTGCCTGTGCCTGTTCATCGCCGGCCTGTTTCTTCTTCACCTTATCCACAACCACTTGCAGGCTTGTCTCCAATGCCGATGGTGCTCCGCCCATCTTGCCAGCTGATTCCACACCGTCTTTTTCCCAATTCTCGACAAAGTCTTTGTTTCCCTGTCCGGCATTGTTTTCATTCTCCGATACCTCGGAAGAACTCTCTTTTTCGTTTTTCTTCTTGAACAAATCGCTTATACTCATTGCTGTTTCCTCCTTTTCATTATTTGTTTAGTTCGTTCAACACATCATCGTGCGAAAGATTTTTCTTTGCACAATCGATCAGAAATTCGACCAAGCCGGGGATTTGGCTGTCTTCGACATCGAATTTCCTTGCATAATTTTCCAAAAGCACTCTTTCCGCCGCGGGAATTACTTCATCGGAAACCGAAACGCAAGCCAAATCATAGAGATACAGCACTCTTTCTTCCTCGCTCTCCGGTTTGTAAAACACTATGTCGCCACTGAGAAGTACTTTGTTTATTTCCTCCGGTGTAACACCATATCCTGTCGTACCGATTTCGTACATGCGGTTCAGCTCCTTTTGTTCCACCTTTCCATCTGCCAATATCATACAATAGATATTGATGAAATGAGACTTTAATTTTGCGTCCATTTTAATGATTTACCAAGTCCCTGTGGTTCCTTCGGGAATAAAAAAACAAGAGAAGCGTGAACCACTGTTCACAATCTCCAAATGAAGGTCCTGAGAATACCTAAGAGCAAAGAATACGAACAACGGGCTCACGCCGGAAGCGTGAAACCATTGTGTGTCCACTCTCTGCTCTCATAGAAAATTTCTCAGGTTTTCATTTGCAGATGATGCACAACGCTTTCATTCAATTAAAACGTGTGGTTTTGCAACCACGCTGCAAATATACGATAATTCTTTTTAAGCATTCGGCGTTCGCAAGTTTTTTATTCATACTTACTTGCAACAGGTGGCAAAATCCGAATGCGGGAAAGAGTGGCAAAGTCGCTTTATACGACACTGTAATAACCGCCTGCTTTTAAGCCGCTCGACAAAACGGCGAAAGAATTTCGTAAAACGCCGCTTTGATTTTTTCTTTCGGCGTTTCAATTTCTCGAATCAGCGTTTCATCGGAGGGATTGTGGCAAATGAGGTTTTTGCTTTGGCTGTTGCCGGAAATAAACCGAAGAAAAAAGGGAACGAAATGCCGTTTAACAGCATAGAAACTTGCGATTTCAAGGATTATTCGTAATTTTGAAGTTTGAAAACAAACTTCGGAATATGCCCTTGAATAAACATATCTGCTTTAAGCCGCTTGTAATCTGCATACTTTCAGCAATCATGACGGTAGTTTCCTTTAATGCCGCTTTTGCTCAGGATCGCAATAAGTTGGAAAAACAAAAGGCAAAACTGGAAAAGGAGATTGCTTCCATGAATGCCATCTTGAAAGAAACGAAGAAAACTAAGAGAATGTCCACCTCGGAACTGCAAGTACTGAAAAAAAAGATTAAAAGCAGACAACGGCTTATCAAGAACATATCTTCCCAAATGGGCATGCTGAACAATGAAATCAAAAGCACGAAAAAGTCCATAGGCGAGCTATGCAAGGAAATCGAAGGCTTGAAAGAAAGCTATGCCCAAATGCTTCGCTATGCCCAAAGGAACAAAACGGCAACGGACAAGTTGCTTTTCATCTTTGCGGCAAAGGATTACAAGGAAGCATATCAGCGATACATTTTTTTCCGTCAGTTCGGCGACATGCAGAAAAAGAAATTACTGCAAATAAGGAAGAAAACCGACGAATTGTCGAAGCGTACGAATGAATTGGAAATCAAGAAGACCAATCAGGAATCTTTGTTGCAACAGGAGATGAAGAACAAAGATGCTTTGAACAAGGAAAAGACCGAGAAAGAAAAGACAGTCCGCAGTCTGCAAAAGCAGGAGAAACAAATAACGAAAAATCTCAAAAACAAGCAAGCACAGGTCAAGAAACTGCAGAAGCAGATAGACAATGCCATAGCAGCGGAAGTGCAGAAGCAAAAACAGTTGGCGGCAGCCAAGAAAAAGAAAATGCAAGCTCAGGCTAATTCTTCCTCTGCCGATAAAAAGCAAGTGGCAGCGAATAAAGCGGCAATGGAAACGGCAAAAAAGAAGAACTATACCATTGCCACGACTCCGGAGGAGGTTACTCTGTCGAGCAATTTCGAAGCGAATAAAGGCAAATTGCCATGGCCGTCAGTGAAAGGTGTCGTCGTTTCTTCCTACGGCGTTCACGCACACCCCGAAATCAAGGGAACACAAGTGGAAAATAAAGGAATAGACATAAGGACGACAAAAGGTTCTGCGGTCAGAGCGGTTTTCGATGGTGAGGTTTCAAGAGTTGCAAAGGGACCTGCCGGAATGGTTGTCATAATACGCCACGGCGAATATATGACGGTGTATGCCAATTTGCAGAGCGTAAGCGTCAAAAGCGGCTCGAAAGTATCCACAAAACAAACAATAGGAATAGTAAACACCAACGAAGACGGAGTAAGTGAGTTCAAGTTCCAAATCTTCAAGGGAACCCATCACTTGAACCCTTCCGTATGGTTAAGCAAGTAAGAGTATAAATCAAACAAACAAATCATCATGAGAAACCTGAGACTATTTTGCATCATTCTGTCGGCGAACATGTTCTTTGCTCTCGGAATACATGCACAAAGTCCTGCAAAATGGGACTTCAAAACGAAGAAAATAAATGATTCCGTCGCCGAATTGGTATTGCATTGCAAGCTGAGCGGAGACTGGCACATCTATTCGCAACACACCAAAGGCATAGAACTTCCGATTGCTTTTACTTTCGAGAAAAGCAATGCTTATGAGCTTATAGGGGGAGTGAAAGAACCTGTACCAATATCGGAATACGATGTCTTCGAAAAGGACTCTTCTCGATTTTTCAAGCAGAGCGTTACTTTCCGTCAAAGAATAAAAATAAAGACAAACAAAGACTTTCATGTAAGAGGACAAGTCTCTTTCCAATTATGCGAAAAGGGCAGTTGCATTCCGCCGAGCGAGGTTGACTATTCCTTTAACGTGAAAGGCAATCCGCACTTTGCGGAAACTCCGTTGCTCGTTCAAAACGAACCGACGGACACAAGCCAGAATGAAGACACCGTTTCAAACGAAGAAAAGCCAGTCCTTGCAAACAAAAAGGACACATTAAGCAACGCAACGGCTCAAATAACGGAACAGAAAGCAGATAAAGACAAGTCTTTGCTTACCGTATTTCTCGTTTCCTTCACGGCAGGACTGTTAGCCTTGATAACACCTTGCGTATTCCCGATGATACCGATGACGATTTCGTTCTTCATGAAAGGGAACAAGTCAAGCAGAAAAGGAAGACACCAAGCCTATTTCTTCGGAGCAAGCATAGTATTCATGTTTGCCGTTTTGGGTTTGACGCTTACTCTTTTGCTCGGAGAAGATGCAATGTACATCATTTCCACTCACTGGATACCGAACCTGATTTTCTTTATCGTTTTCATGATATTTGCTTTCTCTTTCTTCGGACTGTTCGAGATAACGATGCCGAGCGGGTTGATAAACAAATCGGACAGGAACGCCGACAAGGGAGGCTATCTCGGAACATTCTTCATTGCTTTGACAACAGTATTGGTGTCATTCTCTTGCACAGGTCCCATATTGGGTGCAGCCTTGATTGAAATGGCTTCGGGTTCAAGCAACAGCTATGTATTCCTTGTGTCGATGCTCGGTTTCGCTGTGGGTTTCGCTTTACCGTTCACTCTTTTGGCTATGTTCCCTGCTGCTTTGAAAAAATTGAAATCGGGTTCGTGGCTGAACACCGTGAAGATTGTTTTCGGCTTCATTGAAATCGCTTTGGGCTTGAAGTTCCTTTCCATGGCGGATCTGTCTGCCGGCTGGGGCATACTCGACAGGGAGACGTACCTTGCCCTATGGATTGTAATATTCTCCATGTTGGGTTTCTACCTTCTTGGCAAGCTGAAATTCAAAGGGGACGAGCCTCTCGAAAAGATAAGTGTGCCGCGATTGTTCCTTGCTTTGATTACGTTCTCTTTCGTAGTCTATATGTTGCCGGGGCTTTGGGGTGCTCCGTTAAAGGCAATCTCCGGTTACATTCCGCCTGCCACGACACAGGATTTCGATTTGGTCAGAATAGCTGTTGAGAACAAAGGCGTTGCAAAGGCTGAGAATGTCTCCGGATTACCGCTCGACAGAAAGTATGCAAAAGATCTGCACCTGCCTACGGGCTTCGAGGGCTTTTTCGACCTTGAAGAGGCAAAGGAATATGCGAAAAAGGTGAACAAACCGTTGTTCATAGACTTCACGGGCAAGACCTGTGCGAACTGTCGTGAGATGGAGAACTATGTCTGGGTAAATCCGCAGGTCAAGAAGAGACTTACGGAAAATTTCGTGATGGTTGCTTTATATGCGGACGTGAATAATATAGAGCTTCCGGAGAATGAATGGGTGAAAACCAAAGATGGAAAAATCATAAAGACGCTCGGAAAGAAAAATCATATCTTCCAAATAGAGACATTCCATGCAAACGCCCAGCCTTTGTACGTTCTCATGGACGCAGACGGCAACATACTGACAAAAGAGCCTAAATCATACGACAGGAACATAGATAACTTCATCAAGTTCCTCGATGAAGGATTGGATAATTTCAATAACAAATAACACAACGAAGGAAGTCCGAAAGGGCTTCCTTTCTTTACGATATGTTTGACTTCGTTGCGATAGATTTCGAGACTGCCGACAAGTACATTCCTTGTTCTTTGGGCATTGCTGTGGTGAAAAATTCCGAAATAACGGAGACTCATAACTGGTTGATTAAGCCTATATGTTATCCTTACTTCCATTTCTATGCCCAAAAGATACACGGCATACACAAAAAGGACGTCGAGTTCTCGCCTGAGTTCGATACGTTGTGGGAAGAGGTGCGTCCGTATCTCGATAATCAAATTCTGATTGCTCACAATGCGAGTTTCGACATCAATGTCCTCAGAAAGACATTGCGACATTACAAAATGGAATTACCGACGGCAAGATACTTCTGCACTTATCAGATTGCACGCCTTGTATGGGCTGACTCGCCTAAATATTCCTTGGATTATCTTTGCCACAACTTCGGTTTCGAGTTTCAGCATCACAAATCCGATGCCGATGCCGTGGGTTGTGCCAAACTCTTATTGAAAGAGGCGGAAGTGTTGGGCGTTACCGATTTCGCCCAACTGAAACACAGGTTGAAAATTCGCAGTCCGAGAGTTTGATTGCAGGTACAGAATGCTTTCACGTCTCATTCCGAATACATGCAAACGCCTGACGGTTTTTACAAACCGCCGTATTCTATGAGGCTTCCTTCCTTCTCGTCCATTCGTATGCTGATGTTGCTTGTTATCTTCTCTTTCAGCACATCGCTATGGCTTATCAACCCGACCACTTTTTCTTCTTTGCGTAAGGCTTTCAGGGATTGATAAATCAAATCGAGGCTTTCCGTATCCTGTGTTCCGAATCCCTCGTCTATGAAAAAGAAATCCTGATTCGTGTCAGAGTTCAAACGTATCGTATCTACCAGAGCCAATGCCATACACAAAGAGGCTTGAAACATCTGTCCGCCGCTCAGAGTTTTAATAGAGCGTGTCTTGCCCTCGTTCAGGTAATCCGCTATAAAGAAACCGTTGTCCAGATAACGTATTTCAAACTTTCCATTACTTATTATGCGTAAACGTTCATTGGCTTTGGAACATAATTGTTCTATATAGACGGAAGAAATAAACTTGACGAACTTCTCGCCCTTGAACATATTGAATAATTCCTCCAATCCGTTGAAACGGGCAAGCAATGCATCGTATCCTTTCTGCAATTCATGCTTTTCTCTCAACTTTTCTTCAATTAGCTTCACCCTGCCCTCCATTCTGCCTTTTTCTTCCAGCATTGCTTTCAATTCAGCTTCTTTCTGCGAAAGCATTTGCTCATCTTGCCTGATTTTATCTTCATCAGGCTTGATTTTATCGGCGGTCTGCTCCGAAAGTTCGGCATAACGGCTGTCCGTCATTTTCTTCTGCGAGCGGAAATCATTGATTTTGTTCCTCACAGCCTGCATATCCATACTCCTGTTCAATATCCGACGTACCTGTTCCAAGTCCGTAAATCCGCTTTCCTGCAAAGCAATCTTCAAGACCTCCTCTGCATCCGTCTTTTGTTGCTGTTGCCGAGACATTTGCAAGCCGTAATGTTTCTCATCGTTTTCCAAGCGGATTAAAACGGCGTTTGAATTTTCCAAAACGGCGTTTCGAGAAATTCTTTCGGCGTTTCGTTTTTCCAAAACGGCGTTTCGTTTTTTGCACTCCCCGTTCAGTTCTTCCGGACTGAAAGAAGAATACTTTTCTTTCAAGTCCGAATTCACTCCAGCAAGCAACTGCTCCGTTCTTCCCGCACACTTGGCAAGTTCGTTGCGTATAGAATTCATTGCATTTGCTATCTCACCCATACGCTTGGCGTACATATCGGAACGTTGCCTCAATGCATCGAATTCTTTCCGCTTTGTATCCATTCTGCTCCGCAATTCCGCATCGGCTTTCTCCATTGCCTTAACCTCATCAAAGGTTTTATCCTCGTATTCCGCCCAAACGAATTGTTTCTTCCACAACTCGAGTTCGCCACGCTTGGATTGCAATTCCGCTCTCTTGGCATTGCATTGCTTGGATAAAGAATCATGGTTGTAAATCACTTTGTTCAAACTTTCCAAACGCTCTCTCGATGTATGAATTTCGGCTTCCGTTTCGGCAAGGTGCTTATCCGCAACGCCCCTGTCGGCAGGTCTCGGATGCGAAAGGCTGCCGCACAAAGGACAAGGCTCGTTATCGGCAAGCGAAGCCGAATAACGACATATCGCCTGCTCCTGCAAATATTTCAAATGCTCGTTTTCCAATACGGAAATCCTTTGCTGCAAATCCATACGCCTTTTCTCCGCCGAGGAGGCGAAATCCTCATGTTGCGGAATTCCGAGCTTGTCGGACAACACGGCCATCTGCCTCTCCAATTCGCCGAGTTCTCTCTCTATTCTCTCCTCTCCTTTGGATAAAACGTCCATTTCCGAGAACCAATTCCTTACTGCCGCAAACCTTGCAGGGTCGGGTAATTTTGCTTCCATATTCGCAATCTCAACCTCCAAGGACTGTTTCTTTATCTCCAAATCTTGAGAAAGTTCTCTGCCCTTTGCCTCGCTTGCTTTCTGCTGCGAGAGTTGTAAATTCAGGTTCTCCTTTTCCGCTTCCACCTTTTGCAACTCCATAAGAGCCTCCAACTGCTTTATCTCATCTCTTTGCAAAGGCGTTTGCTCCTCTTCTTTCAATATCTCCTCATACGCCTGCCTTGCCTCTCTGTTTTTTTCCCTCTCTTTTGCAAGGCGGAAAGCATTTTCCTTGCTTTTCGTCTCCGTATCCTTTATTTGGAGCAGACAATCATCATAGACGGACAATGCAGCCTTGAATTTGTCGGTCGCAACCTCGTGATCATTCAATTCTTTCTCCGCAGCGGAGATTTGCGGCAACTGTTGCTCCAAACATTCCTTCGTTTGTGCGGTTTTTTCTTTCTCCACGAATAACTGCAACAAAGATTTCTCTTCGGCAAGCGATTGCTTCCGTTGATTGTTCTGCCTTTCGGCTTCTTCAAAAGCCTCTTTTATTTGCGAGAAACGCCCCGATGCCTCTTCAAAGGCCTCTTTCGTATATTCTTCAAGCTGGTTCAATTTGCCGGTATTTACATCCAAATCTGCCTTTGTCCTTTCCCGCAATTCTTTGACGGCGTTTGTAAGGTCGAATTCCCTGAGAGCGGGAAAGATTTCTTTGAGCATGGACGTTCTTGCAGCCTCTGTGAGGGAGAAGAACTCCTGAAACCTGCCCTGCGGTATGATTACGATTTTGCAGAAGTTCTCATAGGATAAACCGATTATATCCTCGACCCTCACATTCTCCCCCACGGAACGATATTCGCCCTCTTCCATGACGTACATCATGCTCTTGCTTGTATGAGAGTCCTTCGTACGTTTGAGATTTGCCACGGCAAGATAGTTTTTGCCGAAAGACTCGAATTCGAACTCTATCACAGCCTTGTCGCTCCTCAGATTGATTAAATCCACACGCCTTCCGCTTATTCTGTCCAGTTTTCCGTACAGCACGAATATCAAAGCCTCTATTATGGACGACTTTCCGCTGCCTGTGTTGCCGAATATGCCGAATATGCCTCCCGCAGAGAGTTTGCGAAAGTCTATAATCTGTTTCTTCCGATAGGAAAAAACACCTTCTATGCTTAATTTAATGGGTTTCATTCTTGCAATTCATTACTTCACGAAACAGTTCCGTCAAAGCCTCATCGGGTTCCTGACCGCCATGAGTACTTTTGTAGAACTCTCCGAACAATTCCACGGGATTATCTTGCAGTTCGAGAATTTTGCTTCTTTGCCTGCCTGCGATGGATTCGGATTTTATTTCGGGGATTATTTGAAGCAGACGACCATGGGCGGAATGCAGTTGCGAGCTTTGCTCGTATGAAATAGCTTTATCGGTAATCAATCGTAGCTGAACCCAATAATCTTGGTTCTCGGACAGGACTTTCAAAGCCTCTTCCACACTCTCGGCAGTCAGGTTCTTGATTGCGATGCCGCTTTGTATAGAAACCTTTTTGATGACAGGCTCTTTTTCCGGCTCTATGTCTGCTATTAAAAAATATTTTTGCTGTTCGTCTTCGCTGAAACTGTATGCCAAAGGGCTGCCGCTGTACCACACGTTCTTCTTTCCCACTCTCTGCATGCGGTGCAGGTGTCCGAGAGCGGTATATTGGATTTCCGAAGGTATGTTATCGGCATATATTGCGGACAATCCGCCTATGTTTATGGCATTCTCGTCTTCCGGTTCGAGAGTCGTGTCGTTCTCGTCCCTCAAAACGAAAAGGTGGGTCATCAGAACTTTGACTCCTCTTTCCGTTGCGTAAGTCTTCACGGTTTGTTGCCAAACCTGCTGCAAGTAATCCCTCAACATACTTTCTTCGTTTTCAAAATCGAATTTCTCTTTCAGCCTCTGCTCGTTCACGAAAGGGGTTACGATGAGTTGCAAAGGGTAATCGTAATCGGAAAACCGCAACTGCATATAATTTTGAGCCGTTTTCTCTATTGTAATTCTGTCATTCAATCTGATTTCCTGCTGCAAACTGTCGTAATTGCCAAGAAAAAACACGCCGTTTTTGCGAGCGAAACTATCCGGCATATCTATCCGGTCTGGCGAATCGTGATTGCCGGCTATCGAGATGACAGGACGTTTGCCTCCATCGGCAATCTCACATAAGGAATCATACAATAAACTCATCGAAACGACCGACGGATTGAAATTATCGAACAAATCGCCTGCCACAAGAACGACATCGATATTCTCCCTGCGGCATACGTCCGATAATTCTTTAAGAACAGCTTCCTGTTCTTCCCGTCTCTCGCATGAATAAAGCCTCTTTCCGATATGAAAGTCGGAAGTATGGAGTATTCTCATAGAGATACTGTTTTATGGTGGTATATTATCTGAATTTGTAGGTGATTGTACCCTTCTGAACTTCGGGAGCATCGGGGTCTGCGGCGAATTTGGATTTTCTTGCAGCCTGTTCGCAACGTCTCCAAAGGTTGCTATCCCATAAAGTGGTTCCTCTTGCACCCCCTTTCGCCGAAATGACGTTTCCTTCTTGGTCAACCTTTATTTCAACGACCACATTACCTGTTTCCGGCGTCGAAGAGTTCGGTTTACCTAAGGATTTGGCTCCTCTGTCTCCCAAAGAAAACGATGCACCGCTGCCTTTGCCTTCTCCGCCACTGCCTTTACCGCTACCGTTCCCCTCTCCGGAATTTCCGCCGGTGCCTTTGTTTACCTTACCTCCCTTAAACAATGCATTAGGGTCTATATTGGGTTTGGTATTTTCATCTATATCTTTTGCAGCAGGCTTCTTTTTGTTGTCTTTTCTGTTTTTGCTGTTCCTGCTTACGACCTTTGTTTCTTCCGTATCCTGAGTTACCGCACTGTTTTCATCGGAAGAACTGTTATTCTTTGAAAATGCTTCTTCGCCACCCTCGGCAGCATTATCGGTATCCGTTCCTATATCGCTTAACATGTCGGTATCCATCTCCACTCCTATTTCGGCAGGAGGCGGATCGGGGTATCGCAGTCCGAGAACCAAAAGAAGAACCACTGCCAAACCGTGAATGAACACGGTCGAGCCGATTCCTATCAATTTTCTTTTGGTATCATTATTATGGAAGTCCATCATTTAACAGCTTCTGTGGCTAAAATCACCTTGTGTTTCTTTCCCTGCCGAGCGTTCACTTTGTTGACGGCGTCTATTACGGTAACAACATATTGCACGGCGACGCTTGCATCGGAGTGAAGCTTGACCGTTCCATCATCAACACCGTTCAATAAAGCCCCAATCACATTAGATAATTCCGCTTCGCTCACTTCATTGTTCTCAACGAAGAAATGATTGTTCTCATCTATCGAAACCGTGACGTTTTGCTTCGCCATGGTTTGACCACTCGTGCTTTTGGGCAGAAGTAACTTTATTGCGTTCGGACTTATCAGCGTTGAAGTAAGCATAAAGAATATCAACAAAAGAAAGACTAAGTCCGACATGGAAGCCGAATTGAAATTCGGGTCGATTTTATTCCTTGTCTGTATCATAAAATCTCTATTGGGCAGGTTCGTGCAGCAAGTCCATGAACTCCATCGTCCTTGCCTCCAACATAAACACTATCTTATTTATCTTTCCGACCAATATGCTATAAAGGAAATTAGCAATAATTCCGACAATCAAGCCTCCGACGGTGGTAACCATTGCTTCGTATATACCGCTTGAAAGAAGTTGTATGTCGATGTTGTTTCCTGCCGTACTCATATCGAAGAAGGCTTTCACCATACCGGTAACCGTTCCCAAGAAACCGAGCGATGGTCCCAACGCTGCTATGGTTCCGACCATGGAAACGCCGTTTTCCAACCTTGCGACCTCCAATTTACCGACATTTTCTATTGCTTGGTTAATATCATTCAAAGGTCTGCCCAATCTTGACAATCCTTTACCTATCATTCTGCCTATCGGACTGTCGTTATTGTCCGTTAATCTTTTGGCTCCTTGCAAATCGCCTTTGTGTATGCAGTCTTTGACGTTATCCATGAAGTTCCCGTCCTCTTTGAGTGCCTTATTCAAGGCAAGGTATCTTTCAACGAAGATATACACTGCAACTATCGATACGATGGCAAGGACAATCATTATCCAACCTCCCTTTACCGCCAAAGAGAATACGTTCAATTTGGCTGTCGTTTCCGCCGCTTGAGTCGCCACCTCTGCACCGGCTTGCTGTACTTGCAAAAGTATGTCTGCTAACATCTGATAAAATTTTTTGTTACTGTACTATGATTTTTTCTATCTGCTGTCCTGTTTCCGTCTCCATTAGAATGAAGAATACGCCTTTTCTATCTTTGAAATCGAATGAAAGAGGTAGTTCATTGTTTCTGTATATCACTCTTCCGTAAGCGTCGCTGATTTCGATATTGCGAACTTTCAGACCGTTATTCTCGAACTTTACTGTTCCTATTGTCGGATTCGGATATATGTTTATGGACTTCATATCCACCTCTTCCAATCCCTGTTGTATGGTATTGAAAGTAAATTCATCGCTCCACTCGCTCATAAATTCGCCACACACTGCCCTTATCTTCAATTTGTATTCCGTTTGCGGCGTTAAGCCTATCGGAGAAAACATCGGGCTTCCCTCTATCATCACTCCCGATTCCGACAACGTCTCGTTTGCTTTCGCAAACGCCACTTCCCAAACCGTTTGGCTCATGCTGCCGGGTGTCCATTCTATTTTGGCGGAAGAATAACCTGTTTCGCTTGTATGTATTCCGCTTACAGCAGCACATGGCGGCGCAATGGTCGTAAACGTCCTTATATCCGACCATTCGCTATACAAATTACCACACACCGCTCGAACAAAGACCGAATAAGAACGACCTCCCTCCAAATTACTAATCAAAATCGTTGTATCGTCTGTCCTAACCAAAGTTCCCTCTCCCGCAGTATGTCCTGCGAAACCATAATCAACCTCCCAATGAGCCTGTCCCAAAGCTTTCTCGAAATTTATCCTTGCCTCGGATACATCTATCTCCGATATCGTAACTCCGTAAGGAGGATTTCCGCAAGCATGTTGGGTCATGAAACTGACCTGATTGGAATAGACGGTATCGTAAGTCGTTCCATATTTCACGACAGCGTAAGAGCGTACGTAATATGTTGCTCCCGACAAAAGGTTTTCAACGTTTTTCGTCATGGTATAAGGCAAAGGCGATGCACTTCCGCCGACTTTGACCTTTGTGTCATAGTATGTGGGATTTTGATTGAGCCCGTAACAAAAGCCTTTATCCATTTGCAATGTTGCATCTCCTTTATCTGTTATCTCGCCAGTGAAAGTCGCTTCCGTAAGACCGATTTCCGAAACCAAAGGAGTGGTCAGAGTCGGCGGAACGACGGGAAGCGTCTGGAAACTCACGACATTGGAAGAATAAACAGTATCTGCGTTCGTTCCCGTGCCTTTTTTGACGTATGATCTCACATAATAAGTCGTGGAAGGGACGAGATTGGTAACGCTTGTATAGAATTTGCCAATATTATTGCCCGAAACGGCTTTCATAGTTCCGTTCTCTTTGGTAGGGAGCGGGTTTGTGGAATACACAAAGCCTTTTCCGTTAACAGACCAATTACCTTTACTGACAAGAGTACCCCACAACTTGGCACCCAATGCCGTAACATTAACCGTACTGTCCATTGTAATCGTCGGATTCTGCCCAAATACACCAGTGCAAAAGGCAAACATCACAACCAATAGTGGTAAATATCTCTTCATCTCTTCATTTGTTTTTATGTGTCAGCTTTGTATCATCCGAATACGCAGGTGCAAATATACGAAAAAAACGAATAGCACAAAGAAGTACCGATACGCATTTGCAAAATATCGTATCAATACACCAATTCCACGTCTTTTATGTCCAAAGTCGAACCCGGAGCACCCCAAAACAAGTCTCCGTAAGCACTTGCACTGAACAAACCTATTATATGGTCGGGATTCATTGTCGAAGGTGCATATTTGTCCTGCATAAGCCGCTTATCGTAATCCGTTCCGTTGTAAGTAAAGCGATAAAAGCTAACTTCACCTCTGACACCGCCTATTCCCATGTACGGTTTCTCCGCAATAATCGAAACGTCAGGCTCTCCATATATAAATGGTATGGTCATGGATACGAACCCATCGGCACCCACTGTATCCCCTATCCTCATCCACGCCGTTGCAACTCTGTAAAACACATCAGGGTCTTCATCTCTGTTTTGCAAAAGGAAGTATATGTCGCACGAATCCCTGTGCGGACGATTTTCCTTGTCGTTTTCATAAATCACCTTACCCTTACCGTCTTTCATAACAGCACCCGGGAAATACCTCATCTTAAACCGCACCGCCGTAGGTCTGTATTCGAATCTCACACCGAGGTTTACAAGTTTTCGAGGATTGGGATCGCTGCCCACGACAGGCAGGTGTCTGGAATCAAAGCAAAACTTACCTGTAAACAAAGCCCCTGTAACTATGCCGGAGTTCACCATGTTGCCGGCAGGGTAAGCCTTGGTTTCCATTCTCGCATATTCGCTGTTTTCATTAGAAGGTTGAGGGTTGACGGAGAAAAAACCGTTGAGTTTGTTCGCTCTTGCCGCATGCTGCCAAGGCGAATACTTACCTTGTTCTCCCGGAAAGTAAGCATACTTTCCGCCTATGCTTATGACGGTTCCGTCTTCTTCCGTTGCTATTGACCATTGCTTCATGTCGGAATACGCAAGTTGTTTGTTGCTTTGAGCTTTCGATACTTCTATATACCATATTTTATTGTTCTTACCGTCCTCTGCAACGACCTTCGCCGTAACCGTCTCGGAAAAATCTCTTATCAAAAAAACATCTCTTTCAAATCGGGCAAGCGGACTCAGTTCCGCTCTCAGCACTCTCAAATTACTCAAATCATAATCCACAGGCATTTGAACCGATATATAACCCACGCCGTCTCTGTCTTCCATATTGCAAGCGAGTTGCCCCTCTATTTCAAATGCTGTGATGTTACAATTATCCGATTGCTTATAGTAATCGTCTTCTATGCAGGAAGCAAAAAACAGAACGCTCAAAACAAAATACAAGTACTTCTTCATGATTGCAGGCTATTTGTTACGGTTATCGAAAAAGAAAGAAAAACCAAAATAGAGGTTGAAAGGATTTATCTTCAAGTCCAAGCAAAAATTCGTATCGCTACCTTCTATCGTTCCGTCCTTCAATGTATTCTCATGAGAGAAAGAAAGAATTACAGGATTCAAAGCAAACTCAAAAGCAAGCTTATTCGTAAGAAAATACATCACTCCGGGAGAAAGTGCAAGGCTTACCGTATTCCCTTTTCGGTGTATCTTATGGATTTTATCGCCCCGATTGTAAACATCTCTTGTCAGACTGCTGTAATGACAGTACGAAACGTTACTTTCGTTGAACACATAAAATCTTTCCGAACTTCCTATCGGAATGAAATTCTTCACACCTGCCGCAACCGTAAAAGAAGATGAAGCTGTGCTTGTGCTGTAATTCTCCGCACCTATGACCAAATCCAAAATCTTTGCTTCTATGACATTCTCCGAATCCGAAAAACCGTAAGCAATTTTGCAATTCAATGCGGTATAATCCATGACGAACCAACTACCGCTTAAAGCCAAATCATATTTAAGCTGCTCGGACTTTTCTATATCTGCAATCGTCAACAACATATCGTTTTCCACACTGCGTTTCTCCAATCCCAATCGAAAGCCGAAAGAATATGCTCCTTCCGACAAGCAACTTCTCTTTCCGACTTCCTGTGCCGACGCAGCCTTGCAGGCAATCAAGCAACACAATACCAACAAATATTTTCTTATCATCTTATTCCGAATTTGATAATCACCCCAATTCTTCTTCAATCGAGCCTCCCACTTATTCTTTCTGCCTTTTTCAAAAATCAGGTAGGTTCATCGTAACCGTCGGAATCAACAATAACCACCCCAAAACGACCATTGCCCAAATGAACTTCCAAGAGAATTTCACCCATTTGGCGTATGGTATCCTTGCAAGCCCCAAAACCGCTATCAAAACTCCCGATGTAGGAGTTATGAGGTTGGTAAAGCCGTCTCCTATATGAAATGCCGTTACGGCGGATTGAAGAGAGATACCGCTCATGCCCGCTATCTCTGAAAACATCGGCATCAACATTGCAGCCTTTGCCGTTCCGGAAGTGATGATTGCGTTTAACACGGATTGGAAACCGTACATTATGCTCAATGCCCCCACTTTTCCGCTGCCGGATATGCTTGCCGCAAGCGAGTTAAGGAAAGTATCTATTATTCTTCCGTCTTCCAAAATCACTATTATGCCGGAAGCCAAGCCGACGACCAAAGCCGCAGAAAGCATATCCTTCGCTCCGGCTATGAACAACTTCGCTATATCGCTCGCATTCTTTCCCAAAACCATTCCGCTGACTATTGCCATGGTAAAGAACAAAGCTGCGATTTGCTCGAATCCCCAATCGAATGCCATAACGCCTATGACAAGGTAAGCTATGGTGAAAATCAATACGGACAAAGAGAACATCTGCATGGATTTCTTTATCATGAACCAACAAACAACCGCAAACAAAACAGTTGTGATTATAAGAGCCGGGCTTTGTGTCGTAATGCAGAATATGATTTGAACAATCAACGTTGCGAAATAAGCAATCCAACATGTTTTGGAGGCTTTCACCGCTTCTATCTTCGTTGCCGCCGCCTGATTGTCTCTCCAAAATTTATCCTCTTCGTACATTATGGACTTTGTAGGGTTCTTCTTCACTCTGTTTGCGTACCACAACACAAAGCTTATGCCTATAAATGTTATGATAAACCACATCACCACTCTGTATTCTATTCCCGAGAACATCTTTATGCCTGCTATGTCTTGGGCTATGCCTAATGTAAAAGGGTTAAGCACACAGCCTGCAAAGCCCAAGCCTGCCGCCAAAAAGCAGAGGCATACGCCTGTTATGGAATCATACCCCATGGATATTGCAAGAGGAACGAAGATGACCACAAAGGCTATCGTCTCCTCGCTCATGCCGAATATGGCTCCGAATAGCGAGAACATGACCATTATGCAGACTATTATCAGGTTATTCACTCCTATGGCTTTGAACAAACGGTATCTTTCCAATTTACCAGACTTGTTCAAAAATGTCTGAACGCCCATATCTATCGCCTTTGTCTCGTTCAAAATCCAAAAAGCACCGCCCAATATGAGTAGAAAGGCTATTATGCCGGGGGCTTTCTGAAATCCCTTGAAGAAAGCGGACATTATTTCCCATGTCTGTGGAGATTGCTCCACGTGAGTATAAGAACCGGGAACGATTTGGTTGATTGTCTTGCCCGATTCAGTGGTTATGCTTTTTCTTGCGAACTCCCCGGAGGGTACGAACCACGTTGCAACGGCGGCAAGTACTATCAGAGAAAAAATGATGACGTAAGTGTGAGGTACTTTCTTGAACATGTCAGATGTTTTTGTTTTGATGTTTCTTTTCTTCTGCTTTTCTCAAATGCGAAACAACGAAGCTCAACAACAGAAAGAGTATTGCCAGAAATGAGGCAGCTCTGTATATGTAGTCTCCGTATTTCGTGTAAAATGTTATCTCGTTTTGCGGATAAATCGTTTGCTTTATCACCGCTTCTTTCCAATATTCGGTTTGTTGGTTGCTCTCTCCACGCGGAGAAACGAAGCATGAAATGCCGGTGTTTGCACTTCTTGCGATTGGTCTTCTGTTTTCTATCGCCCTCAACGAGGCAAAGGCCGCATGCTGACGATGCCCCGGCGTATCCTTCCACCAACCATCGTTCGTTATAATGAATATCAGTTCGGCTCCCTTTGCGACAAGTTGCGATATATACCTGCCGTCCGTGGATTCATAGCATATTGCCGTTGCCGTCTTCGGCTTTCCGTTCGAGGAAAAGACGATATAGTCCTCATCCGTGCCGAGTGTACCGACCGTTCCGCCCAAATCCAAAGCCAAATCGCCCAAGAAACCCAATACGGATTTGAATGGCATTTTTTCGACAAAAGGAGTAAGCACGCTTTTGTGGCGAAGCTGGCTGCAAGGGTTCACAGTGTCGCGGTCTATCTTCACTGCGATATTGCAACTCTCGTAATAACGATTAGGGATATGGCGATGCTTCCTCGCCGCCTTGGTCATAACGCCTTCCGGCAGCATTCTGCGGCTCGACATGCCCGATATGATTTCCGCTTTCGGGTATTTGTTCTCGAAATTTCGCAGATAGACTATGCTCGGAGAGCCATCCAAATTCTCCTCCCAAGCATAATCTTGAAGGCAACTCTCGGGACAGAGAATGAAATCGGTGTTCTCATCAGTCTTTTTGCTTGCCAAATCGATTATTATATCGCAAACCTGACGCGGAGAGTAATCATACTGTTCTCCGTAGGGGTCGAGGTTGGGTTGAACGATGACGACATCAGTCTTCGCTGTCGTTTGCGGACTGTATGTAAACCAACGTATCAGCGAAACGGCAATCGGCAAAATCAAAACGGCGAAAGAAAAAAACAAAACGGCGTTTCGTGAAATTCTTTCGGCGTTTCGTTTTTCCGAATCGAAGAAGCGTTGCGACAAACAAAAAAAAGAGATGTTACAAAGCCAAATCCAAAGCGTTCCTCCTCCCACTCCGGTATATTCATACCACTGTATGAGGTAAGGAAACTTCGCAAAACTGTTACCCAAGTTAAGCCACGGGAAATTGATGTCCCAATGCAAATGCAGAAATTCAAAAGCCAAAAAGAAGATTGCGAAGAATGCAAGTCCGCTTTGCCTGCCATGGGCGAAATGTTTCCTGCAATAATGTGCCGCTTGAAAGACAAGAGCCATCAAAGCCGCTTGTGCAAATGGTAAAGCGATAGCCAAAGGTGTGGAATAAGCGACCCAATACACCGTTGTCAGATTCCACAAAAGGAAAGGCAGAAAAGAATATCGGAAAACAGCCCATGAAGAAAAGATTCTCTCCTTTTCATGCCTGCAAATAAAGTCCTCCACACATAAAAGAGGCACAAAGGCAACCAACATGAGAGGAGCCGACAGCATATCCCACCATGCAAGCGACAAAAGCACCCCCGACAAAAGAGCAATCGCCAATAGTTTTATCTTACTCATGTTTCACGAAACCGTTTTTGCTCACTACACAATCCATCGCCACATCAAAATCCTCGACAGGCACTTCGTCCACCAACTGAAAGTCGAAACAAATACCCATCTTCTTTGTTTCGGCAAGCGAAAGCAGCCTGTCATAAAAACCTCTGCCCCTGCCCATGCGGTGAAAAGAAGAGTCGAACGCCACCCCGGGTATAATCATCAAATCTATCTTCGCATAATCATCGAAAACAGCCCCCACAGGTTCCGCTATTCCGAATTGTTCGCCGGCAACCATGCTGTCGAGACCTTCAAAGCGTCTCAGCACCAAATCATCGCCCACGACACAAGGCAGCAATATGGTTTTGGCTTCGTACCACTTCAATATAAAATCGTGCGTCGAAACCTCATCGTCCATCGACCAGTAAAGCAATACCGTGTTTGCATTCTTGAACAAATGGCTTTCCTCTATGAATGAAAATATTCCCCTGCTTTGCGAAAGGTTTTCCTCACGAGGGAAAATCTTTTTTCGCTCCCTGATTTTTTTTCGGAGCTCCTTCTTCTGCGATTTCAAATCCATACGACAGCAATAAGTCTAATAGCCGAATATCTCTTCCAAAGTCAATTCTTTAACCTTACCGAACTTCTTCAAAGCCTCCATATCTATCTGCTCTTTGCTTCCGAGAATGACATAAACCCTGCCACGCTTTTGGAATTTCTCCTTACTGAACTGTCGGATTTGCTCCAAGTTTATTCCTTGCAAAGAAGTATATAATTGTTGCAGGTTGTTGTTTGCTCTTTCAAAGCGACGGTCGTTAAGGAATGAAGAAATGATATTCTGTTTGTGTATTCTTTGAGTTCGCATCGAACTTAGAAGGGATTGTTTCGCCAAATCGAAATTGGCTTGTGCGACAGGCATGCTGTCCAACAAAGAATTGAAAGCATCAAACGCTTCTATCACCTTATCGTTTTGAGTTGCGATATGAGCCAGATTATAATTGCGGTCATTCTTATCGCTACCCGTGATATAGCGAGACATGGCCTGATAAGCCAAAGAACGTTTCTCCCTCATTTCTTGGAAGACTATGCTGTTCATACTGCCTCCGAAGTACTCGTTATACATGGCTGCAACAGCCCTTTCGCTTTCGTTGTATTTGTCTCCGACGATGAACATTCTGCAATAGGATTGCTTTGCGGGGTAATCGACAAAAAAGACTTCGTTTTTCTTTGTCGCTTGTTTCTCGCTCGGTTTCGCCTTTGCCACCTTGGTAACCTTATCCGCCATCTTGTGATTTTGCTTCAAACAACTCGACAATGCGTCCTCAGACAAGTCTCCGTAGTATCTTATCTGCTCCTTGTATGATTTCAAATCCTTGATTTGATTACACAAAGCAACGGCAGTTATTTTATCGATTTCCTTATCACTCAACAAAGTGCGATGTGCAGTTTTTTCTCCGTACAAAGCGTATGAACCAAGTGCCGAAAAACAACTTGCTTGTTTGCTCTTGGCATCTTGCCTGTCCTTTTTAATCTGATTTTTTATGTCTTCCACTATCGCCGTATCCAAAACAGGATTGGTAAGAATATCGTCCACCACTTCCAATGCCTCGACCATGTTATCCGTCAAGCCTTCCATTGTAACCAATGTTTCCTCTCCGTTGGAACTTATCCTGAATGAGGTTGCAAGATTGAAGAGCTTTTCCTGCACTTGCTCCTGTGTAAGGAAAGGAGTGTGCAGATACTTTTGATAATAGCCCAATAGCTGAAGATATTTGTTTTCCCAAGTACCGACGGCATAACGGAACGTAAGGTTGTATCTTGAATTATCTTTGTTCTTCACGTACAAAATTTCCGTACCGTTATCGGTTTTTTCAATGCTCATGGCTTTCGAGTAGTCCGGAAACTCTGCTTGAATCGGTGTAACCTTTCTTGCCTTTATCTGTTTGAAGAAAGAGGATTCTGCATCACGGTTGATTTGTATCGGAGTGATAGGCGGTTTTTCCACTTTCTCGACAGAGGCTGGTTCTCCCTGCACTTTCTTCACCACAACATAGTTATTCGCTTTGAAAACCTTGTTTGCGAATGCGACAATCTCCTCTTTGCTCACCTTGCTCATCATATCGAGGCTGTTAACCACATTTTCCCAACTCTCATTCGCCAAATAAGCCTGAGCCATCTTCATCGCTCTCGCCGAATTGCTTTCCAAAGACCTGATTTCTCTGAAACGCAAATTATTTATCGCCGCCGTCAATATATTCTCGTCCCAATTTCCGCTCTTCAAAACCTCTATCTGTTGCAACAAAACGGTTTTCAAATCATCGAGACTTTGATTTGTCTTCGGATAAGCCTGCAACATGAAAGCCGTATAATCATTCAAACCATATACTCCGCTGTTCGCTCTTGCCGCAAGTCTCTTTTGATTGATGTTTTTATCTATCAAACCTGTCGAACCGTTATTCAACACTTGGTCTGTCAGCTCTGCAAGCATCGCTTCCCTCGATGTGGAGCCTGCATTTATTCTGTAAGCAATGGTAATGTAGGCAGCCTCCAAACCTTTTACTTCAACCTCTTTGACGCTTGTCTGTTCCGGTTCGTACTCGAACTTGAATTCCGGAAGGGGTTTGGATTTCAACTTGCCGAAATACTTGTCTATTATCTTTATTGCTTCATCGGGATTGAAGTCTCCGCTCATTGCAATGCAATAATTGTTCGGAACATAATATTGAGAGTGGAATGCCTTTATGTTTTTCAAAGAAGGATTTCTCAGATGTTCCGCCTCACCCAAGGTTGTCTGCTGTCCGTAAGGGTGATTCGGAAAAAGAGCTTTGAGCATTGCCTCGTTGGCTTTCCGTCTGTCATTGGTTAAACTCATGTTTTTCTCTTCGTAGATTGTTTCAAGTTCGGTATGAAACAACCGCAATACCGGGTTGGCAAAACGGTCGGCTTGAATCTTTGCCCAATTTTCCAATTGGTTCGAGGGAATGTTCTCTTGATAGTACGTAAAATCGTTACTTGTTGCGGCATTAGTGCCTTCGGAACCGATGAAACTCATCATCTTGTCATACTCGTTGGCAATGGCAAAGCCGGAAGCTATGTACGACAAAGAGTCTATTTGTTTGTACAAAGCAATTCGCCGTGCAGGGTCGGTCTCCTTACGATACACCTCGTAAAGTTCCTCTATCCTGTCTATGTATTTCTTTTCCTCTTGCCAATTCGAGGTTCCGAAACTCTCGGTTCCCTTGAACATCATGTGTTCGAAGTAATGTGCCAAACCGGTTGTTTCTTTCGGGTCATTCTTACTTCCGACACGAACCGCAATATAGGTCTGAATACGCGGCACATCTTTATTTACCGACATGTAAACCTTTAATCCGTTGTCCAAGGTGTAAATTCTGACACCCATATTGTCATTTTCGACTCTCTCATACGACTGTGCAAAGACACAAACCGCAAATAAAAGGGTTGCCAAACCCGATAGCAAAAATCTCAACTTTCTCATCTCTTAATCCGATTCTGTTTTTAATTCGTTACCTGACCGAAAAATAAAGTGCAAAGTAACAGAAAATTTGTGGAAAGACGAAAAAAAGAGAGTTCTTTTTGCAAAAGAACTCTCTTTTTCGGTGGGGTGCCCGATGGGATTTGAACCCATGACCCTCAGGACCACAATCTGATATTCTAACCAACTGAACTACGAGCACCATGTTTTTAGCGAGTGCAAAGGTACGAATATTTGGTAAACTTGCAAAGCTTTTTCGATTTTTTCTTGCGGAACTCCGTTTTTTCGGAGGTTTACTCCGATATTGAGATAACGAAGAAACGATAATCTGTTTACCTCAAACGTTCCGATGAACGCACCAATTTCTCATCTTTTCTTATTGCCCGCTGTGCCAATATCAACAATATGATTTGTGCTATCGGGATATAAGAACTTATTCCATATACTATATGAATTCCTTCGACATTCTGCATTGCGAGAGCCTTTGCCTGCGAATCTATAATCCAAAGAAACAGGAAGCCTGCATAGATGACATCAAGCAAAAAAGCCACAGCAACGATTCTTATCTGCTTCATTCTGTTTTTATACAGGAATATTGCAATCAAAGATAGCAATCCTATTGCGACAGGGAAAGAAATGGCATTCCAAGCCACCGTTCCCTGTGGTATATACGTTATATCCGCAGGCATTGCAGCCGGAATAAGGTTATAAGGTGAAGGTGCGAAATTAGCACTTTCAAATACAGCCAAAGGAAATGCAAAACTCAATCCGCTAAGTACCACGACAATCGCCAAATAAAGGCTTTGTATTCTCTGTATCATCTGCCAAAAATTTTCTATTGAACAACAAAAGGAATTAACCACCGCCTACGATGGTTAATTCCCCCCAAAACTTAATTATTATGAGTATTCACTTGATTCTAATACATTCCGCCCATTCCGGCAGGAGCTTGCGGCATTGCAGGAGTTTCTTCCTTTATCTCGGACAACACACACTCCGTCGTCAATATCATTGAAGCTATCGACGCTGCGTTCTCTATCGCAACCCTTGCAACCTTGGTCGGATCAATAACGCCGGCTTTGTGCAAGTCTTCAAAGACTTCCGTTCTTGCATTGAAGCCTTCATCGCCTTTCAACTCTTTTACTTTGTTGACAACGACGCTTCCTTCCATTCCTGCGTTCTCGACGATTTGTCTCAAAGGCTCTTCCAATGCTCTGCGAACGATTTGGATACCAGTTTGCTCGTCTTCGTTCTCTCCTTTAATGTTATCCAATGCCGAAATTGCTCTTATGAACGCTACTCCGCCACCGGGTATGATTCCTTCTTCCAAAGCGGCTCTCGTTGCATGCAAAGCATCGTCGAATCTGTCCTTTTTCTCTTTCATTTCAACCTCCGATGCTGCTCCGACATAGATTACGGCAACTCCACCTGCCAATTTGGCAAGTCTTTCCTGCAATTTTTCTCTGTCGTAATCGGAAGTCGTTTTCTCGATTTGAGCACGTATTTGATTAACTCTTGCTTCTATCGCAGCCTTTTCGCCTGCACCGGAAACAATCGTTGTATTGTCTTTATCGACCGTTATCTTTTGTGCGCTACCAAGCATGGACAAATCGGCATCTTCCAATTTATAGCCTTTTTCCTCGGAGATTACCACACCGCCTGTCAAAACCGCTATATCCTCCAACATTTCTTTTCTTCTGTCTCCAAAGCCCGGTGCCTTGACAGCAACAATCTTCAAAGAGCCTCTCAATCTGTTTACGACCAAAGTGGCAAGAGCTTCGCCCTCTATGTCTTCGGATATTATCAACAAGCCTCTACCTGTTTGCACCGTCTTTTCCAAGATAGGCAAGAACTCTTTCAAGTTCGATATCTTCTTGTCGTAAATCAATATGAACGGATTTTCATACGTTGCCTCCATCTTCTCAGTATTCGTTACGAAATATGGAGAAAGGTAACCCCTGTCGAATTGCATTCCCTCAACAACCTTGACTGTCGTATCCAAGCCTTTGGCTTCCTCAATCGTGATAACACCCTCTTTTTTCACTTTATCCATCGCCTCGGCAATCATCTGACCGATGAATTTGTCATTGTTGGCAGAAATTGAAGCCACTTGCTCGACTTTTTCCTTACCTTCGCCGATTTCTCTTGAACGAGCCTTCAAATCAGCGACAACAGCAGCAACCGCTTTGTCTATACCACGTTTCAAATCCATTGGATTTGCACCCGCCGTTACGTTCTTGATACCCGTATTCACTATCGACTGAGCAAGCACCGTTGCAGTAGTCGTACCATCGCCCGCTTGGTCATTCGTCTTCGAAGCAACTTCTTTCACGAGTTGTGCACCCATGTTTTGGATAGGGTCTTCCAATTCCACTTCTTTTGCGACAGACACTCCATCTTTCGTTATATGAGGAGCACCGAACTTTTTATCGATTATAACATTCCTGCCCTTAGGTCCCAATGTTACCTTTACTGCATCTGCCAATGCATTAACGCCCTGACGCAACTGCTCACGAGCCTCCGTATTGAATATTATGTTTTTTGCCATATCTGTTTGATTTTTCTGATTCAACGATTACTTGTTAGATGATTGCATAAATGTCATTTTCTCTCATTATCAAATAATCCTGACCCTCTATATTGATTTCGGTTCCGGAGTATTTGCCATAAAGAATCTTATCTCCGACCTTCACGGTCATCGGTTCATCTTTCTTTCCGCAGCCGACGGCAACAACCTCGCCCGTCATTGGTTTCTCTTTTGCCGTATCAGGTATAATTATTCCCGATGCTGTTTTTTGCTCTGCCTCTGCAGGCTTAACCAAAACTCTGTCTGCCAATGGTTTTACGTTTACATTTGCCATTTTTGTATCTCCTATTTTGTTTATTTTTTACTTTAACTCTCCCCTTTGACTTTTTCAATCGTCCGATTGAAACCACAGTCCCCGCAAGCAAAGAACAAATTCAACCCCTCTTTGTTCCGTTCCCTCGGAACTGCATTCAGAGAAGTGCGAAAAATGTGCCAAAATCATTTTTCTGCCATTTTGACATACTTTCAAGCAAAGCCATGAAAAAAGGTCATCATTTTCTGACGACCTTTCTCCGTTTTCCTATTTCAATGCTTCCAACTGTTCATGCAATACGGCAAGTTTTTGAGTTGCATCTTGCAATTTCTTTCTCTCCATATCGACAACCTTCTGCGGAGCCTTGCCGACAAAACTCTCATTCGACAATTTCTTTTCCACGGAGGCCTTAAAACCCTCGAAATACTTTATATCCGCCATTATCTTCTTCACCTCCTCATCCTTATTTATGCTATCCGCAAGAGGAACGAAGATTTCCATCGTTCCGACCATCTTCGCAATCGCCTTTTCCACCTTTTGCGAACAAGCGGCAAGCGTTTTCAGATTACATAGCTTGATTATCATATCCGAGTACTTCGCCACGACATCAGCCCCTGCACTTTGAGCATAATAAACCTCCAAAGCCGTTTTTTGAGGAATGTTTTTCTCATTGCGTATAGTCCTTATTCCGACAACGAAATCCTGAACGAACTCGAAATCCGACAATAACTTCTCATCGACCTCCCCGGCGGCAGACATCTTTGCCAACATCAAAAAGTCCTTATCCTCTCTCTCCCTTATCAAATGATAAATCTCCTCGCTGACAAAAGGCATGAACGGGTGCAATATCTTCATCAAATCCTCGAATATGCCGAGAGCCGTTTCGTAAGTAGCCTTATCCATCGGCATTTGATACGCCGGCTTGATTATCTCCAAATACCACGAACAGAAATCGTCCCAAACGAATTTGTAAACCCTCATCAAAGCCTCCGACAACCTGTATTTGGAGAAATCATCGTTCAACAAACGAAGAGTATCATTCATCTTGTTCTTCATCCATTCACCTGCAAGCCTCGAACTCTCGCTTTGCGGAATATCCTCAACCCTCTGGGACTTCAAAAGCCTCAAAGCATTCCATATCTTATTGGAGAAATTCCTGCCCTGCTCGCAATACATCTCATCGAAAGGCAAGTCATTACCCGCCGGCGAAGCCAAAAGCATACCCATTCTCACACCGTCCGCACCATACTTCTCTATCAACTCGATAGGGTCGGGACTGTTGCCCAAACTCTTGCTCATCTTCCTGCCCAACTTATCACGAACGATGCCGGTAAAGTAAACATTTTTGAAAGGCACCTCTTTTCTGTACTCCAAACCCGCCATTATCATTCTCGCCACCCAGAAGAAAATAATCTCGGGAGCCGTTATCAAATCATTCGTAGGATAATAATACTTGATTTCCTCGTTGTCAGGATTTCTTATGCCGTCGAACACACTTATCGGCCAAAGCCATGAAGAGAACCAAGTATCCAATACATCATCATCTTGTTTCAAATCGCTCAAAGCATAATCCTCCTCCGGAAACATGCTTCTTGCCTTCTGCAAAGCCTCCTCCGCACTCTTGGCAACAACGAACTCTCTGTTCGGAAGATAATACGCCGGTATTCTCTGTCCCCACCAAAGCTGCCTTGAAATACACCAATCCTTCACATTCTCCATCCAATGTCTGTAAGTATTCTTGAACTTCGCAGGGTGGAACTTAATCGTATCGTTCATCACGACCTCCAACGCAGGCTTTGCCAATTCGCTCATTCTGACAAACCATTGCAGAGACAACTTGGGCTCTATCACCGCATTCGTCCTCTCCGAACAACCCACGTTATTGACATAATCCTCCGTCTTCACCATCAAGCCCGCAAGTTCCAAATCCTCGGCAATCTTCTTCCTGCATGCGAACCTGTCCATACCCGCATAATCGCCCCCGTTCTCATTCAACGTACCATTGTCGTTGAACACGTTTATCGTATCCAGCTTATGCTTCAATCCTATATTGTAATCGTTTATGTCATGAGCCGGAGTGATTTTCAAAGCACCCGTACCGAATTCCCTATCCACATAATCATCGAATATAACAGGCACACGTCTTCCGACCAAAGGCACAATCAAAAACTTACCTCTTAAATCCTTATACCTGTCATCTTCCGGGTGTACGCACACAGCCGTATCTCCGAGTATGGTTTCGGGACGCGTCGTCGCAACGGTTACAAAATCCGACGAACCCTCTATCATATATTTCAAATAATACAACTTCGACTGCTGCTGTTTGAAAATAACCTCCTCATCGCTCAAAGCCGTCAACGCCACAGGATCCCAATTCACCATTCGCACCCCGCGATAAATCAAACCCTTCTCATACAAATCCACGAATACATCGATGACAGAATCATACAAAGCCTTATCCATCGTAAACCTCGTCCTGTCCCAGTCGCAGGAAGCACCGAGTTTCCTCAACTGCTTCAAGATTATGCCGCCGTGCTTTTCTTTCCACTGCCAAGCATGATTCAGAAACTCCTCCCTCGTCAAATCCTTCTTCTCTATACCCTCCTCTTTCAACTTTGCGACCACCTTGGCCTCCGTTGCTATGGAAGCATGATCCGTTCCCGGCACCCAGCAAGCATTAAATCCCAACATTCTCGCCCTTCGCACCAAAACATCCTGAATGGTATTGTTCAACATGTGTCCCATGTGCAAAACACCCGTAACATTAGGCGGAGGAATAACCACCGTAAAAGGAATCCTGCCATCAGGCTTGGAACCGAAACACTTATTCTCTATCCATTTTGAATACCACTTCTCCTCAACAGACTTGGATTCATACTTGCTTGCAATCTCTGTCATATAGCCAATTCTTAAACGTAAATCGTCTGCAAAGGTACTAAAATTGCAGCAATCGGAACACGACCTGCGACAAGCCATACAGTCGTATAAAATCATAAATCGAACCACCTTGACATCGAAGCAAAACACTTTCCCCGCAAATCGCCGTTCCATGAAAATGAAACGCCGAAAGAATTTACCGAAACGGCGTTCGGGCAAAGCGAAACGGCGTAATGATTTTTTCTTTCGGCGTTTCGATAAGTGGTCGATGGCATGAGGTTTCCCTTGGTTATGTTCAATGCAATAAAAAAGGGAGCCGCATGGCTCCCCTTGAAGTGTTTACCGATTGTCTGCTTATTCGACTATCAGCTTTTGT
>UQXW01000004.1 GCA_900545215.1 uncultured Bacteroidota bacterium | reverse complement strand
CTCGTCGTTTGGGATTGCAAAAGTACTACCTTTTCTAATTCCCACCAAATGTTTCCGTAACTTTTTTCTCTCACTACACGCAACTCGCTGTCTCACACTAAGAAATTTTTTACCCTCCTCCCCGCCTCACTCGCCATTTCTGTCGGTTCCTAGCAATCCCTCTGACAATTCTATTCCCCTCCAAAAGGGTTTCTATGGCTATATTCGCTTCTTGTGGGTAATTTGGTGCAGTTATTCGATGAACAGCTACCAAATAAATTGTTGGAATCACTCTCCTCAATTTCGTAAGGCAAGTTTCAATTCGCTATACTATATATATGTGATATGGCTTTTGGAGTTATCGCGTCTGATGCAAGGTCGACAAATAGTACTTCTATCGCCGAGCATTTATCTATTTCTATCTTTTATGATACCTCTTTCATCTTCAACTGCTCATCGTTCCACATACGGTTTACTTTATGACAGAAAGGCTGTATCGTTTGTCTCCTCGTTCCATACTTTCCAACGTATTGGTAAATATTCCCACAAATTGACTCACTTTTCATACTTTATGCATTCTTTGCAAAAAAATACTCTCTCTTATTTGAGTTTTATTTCGTCTAGCCCACCTCTCCAATAACTTTTATGTCTTGAACTTTGGTACATTAATTCTGTACGGACAGAAAACATTTGACATCTTTTTGTATGAACATTACCATTCTCTTTTGTATCAGGTGTGCGTCTTTCCATACTCAGACTGTCTATCGATTATTCACTCTGCTCTTGTTGTAGTACCTCTGGTATGAGGTGCCATTGTTTCCGCTCAGGGGATAATTGCTTATATCTCGCTATTGCAATAGATGATATTAAAGTACTTTATCCAACAAAAAGCTGTTAGAGTAAATTATTCTCTTTTTACCACCACTTTTTGATTTTGAGATAAGTTTCTTTGAACCCTATCTTTTTGAAGATATAAAAGTCCTTGTATTTGAAGATGTCGTAAATATTGTTTAGATTCACAACCCTATCGTAATCTCTTAAATCAAATAACTCTTTTGTGAGACTCAAATAATACTTATTCCCTTGTTTCGTGATAGCTGCTTCATATAGTCTGTAATCATACCTGACAATAGCCTTACCTGTACTCTTATCATAATGATGAAATTTCCACAATGTAGGTACATCTTTCAATTTGATTTCGGTAATCTTGTTTGTTTTGTAGTTGTAGATATATGGCAACTCCTCAAAATCGCCATGATTACTGACAAGAAAACCCGTAACAAGCAACACTTCATCGTCAGAAAACGGAAACATATAGCCTTCAAATTTATCCGATGGTTTTCGTAACTTTGTTGTTTTTCCTGTCAAAACAGAATAATGACATAAATAAGATATCGTATCGATATAAATCAAGTCTTGATTATTATGAATTATATATTCACTTTTGAGTTCAATCAATTTCAAATCCCTGATGCGATTAAATATCGGTATTCTGCTACCATTATATTTGGTCGCATTATCAAACGGATATTCGGAGCAATAGTACTGCCGTGTCTTATAATCGTAGAAATATAGAGTATCATCATCAATTCCCATATATAATCTGGAATAAACGTCACTTCTCAGATTAAAACTGTCCAACATTCGTATCGTATTATCCTCTGCATTATAGAGACATATCAAATCCTTTCTACCAGGCATAGAAGTCTCTAATGTACATATACAGAACTTTTCATTAGAGTACGGATTGATTTTTGTCTCAACTCTTAAGGAATAACTATTTGATATATTTATCTTTTTAGCCTCCTCGAAATCAGCATTGCTCTGAGCTTTGCATTCTATATATCCATTTCCAATCATGGAAACAAGGATAAGTGTCATCAATTTTTTCATTTTTTCTTCGTTTTTACCACCAGTTGTCAGGCAATTCAAATGTATCAATAATCATATCACTTCCTGCATTTCTCCTAAATGCATCAACTTTCTCTTTGTTGTTTTTATAGCTTTCACCATAGAACTCTAAGAATTTGAGTTTCGAGAGTTTTATCGAATCCTCGGGAAAGTTTTCTATGCGATTTACACCCAAATACAAACATTCGAGATTGGGAAGCGAAAGCAAACATGATGGAAATTCTTTCAAGCCACACCCTCTCAGATTTATTTCATGCAAGTTCTCTAAATATTCAATATTGCAATCACCCTCCGGATAGGAAGTGTTGAAAGAATAATCAAGACATTCCAAACCGCTGAGATTGCATATTGCAAATGGAAAACCGTTGTAAAAATTATTGGAAGAAACGTCCAAAACAACAATGTTGAGGTTGATGAAATCGTCAGATACCCTTCTAAGATGTGAATTTCTTACTCCCAAATATTTCAGATGATTCAAACCGGATAAATATGCCGGTAAAATATCAATAAAGCAATAGTTTATTTCCAATCTCTGAAGTTTTTTCAGACAACATGCTGCCTCCGGAATTTCGTAAAGGTTGCAAAGTCTGAAATATAACACACGTAATTCTCTCTGGAAAATAAGGTTCTCGAATAATGCTGTAGCGTCCGTTATGTAGGTATTGTCGATATATAATTCGCAGAACTCTCGTGAAAGAATCGTATCCATCAATTCACTCGTCAACACAGTATTTTGAATCACAAAGGCTTTAACCTTATTACGACCTTGCAACATTTTTGATACTTCGGCAACATCATTCGTTCGAATGTATATGAATGTGTCTATTGCATCATTCGGAAGGGTGTAGTCGTATCCTGCTTTTACATATTTCGTTGTGATAAAATCCGTTTCCTGTGAATAAATACTGCTTGAAATAAGAAGTAACAATAATAATTGCAATGTTTGTACGATAACCTTCATAGCTCTTTTCCTATTGGTGTTTTGAATGATTTGACGAAATCATTTGGTTTCATATATTACACTCATGTATGCAGAGAACATCATTTGGTTTACGACTTTTACCATACTTATGTTACGTTTTCACGTTTGCGAAGTAAAACCGTAGGCGACATGAGCGTTTTCTATATCCAGGCTGTCGTGCAAGTGCCGGTTCTTTATGCTCACTTTGCTCATGTTGTAGTATCTTCGGGGTGAGTCGGTGCTGCTAATACTATTCCTTTTGTTTGGTGGATTCCGATGGTATGACACATGGGTCGAGTGAATAGTATTTATAGCTGAATTCACAATAAACCAACTTGCCCGAAGGGTCAAACACGACTTCAATACCACCTTCAACCTCAGGAGTATCTATCAAAAAGACATACTGATCAGGTAAAATTTCTCCTATTATAGGATCAATCCCCGTAAATATATGCTCTTTACGATCGTATGTAACATTGCAATCTTTTATGAAAGTGTCTATTGAATAATTGCTGTTTAGGCAGTTATCTCCAATTTGCAATATACAAGTATCTTTTGATTGTCGATCGAATTTTATGCCATACAAGAACAAACTATCTCCTATACCAAAGTATTTCAAACCTTTCTTTTGATATCTGTAAATATCAATCGGTATATAAGTCCTAGAATAGCTCCGTCCTGTATCATATATTGTATCATCGTAATAAATTCCAATTTGCACTGGTTCTTCATCCGGCTCCCATAATTCATCCGGCTCTCCCAAGATTTCAAATATCTCGGTTTTCAATCCGGTTTGAGGAATTGAATTAAAAATCCAATCGCATGTATATTCTTCCTGCGAATGTACATACAAAGGCATCATGACCAAAAGCGTTATTACGCAAAGTATTATCCGTTGTCCGCTTCTCATGGTACTGCATTTAGGGTTCATCTTTCCATTCTTTCTTATCGGAATAATATATCTTGGTATCGTCAAATCCTATGTTGAAGAAAACCACATAAGAAGCACTGTCCATTTTTTCGTAATACGGACCTTGATTAGTCTCTTCCTCCAATCCCAATTCTTCAACATTTTCAGGTAACCTTTTCTCAGCCTGTCTAAAAGCCTCCACTTTATCTATCAATACCTGCCCACGTCGTTCATAACCTCTATCTTCTTGAACAGATAGCAAATGCAAAACAAGAAGAAGCATTATTACAATGACTAAAACTATTCGAGTTGCTTTCATTATGGCTTTTCTTATTGTTACATCTGCAAAGTAAGGTGAATTTGTTGAAACCTCCAAATTTTCTTTTGTTTTTCTATTTCAATGTGTGTAAATCGGCAATGGGCTTACTTCTTGTGCTATATCGTCAAATTGGTAAATTTATGTGTTTATATTTCTGTTTCCTTAATTGTGATGTAAGAAAGTAAAGTTGTATGGTTTGCGGGATTTCTTTCGTGTTTCGGGGTGTTTCCCTCCCAAAATGTTGCTTCCTGTATCTCGAAAGTCGCTCTTACTCCAAAAAGTCGGCGTTTCTTTCCAAGAAAACGAAGTCTTTTGACTCGAAAAACGAAGTTTCAACACTGCTAACTCTTCGTTTTTTCAGAATAAGACGCCGTTTTCCGACCGTAAAAACGCCGTCTTTTTTCAGTAGTTCTTCAATATATTTGCAATGTATTGAAATACAACCCTTTGCTTAACACTCGAATACTCGCAAAATTTCGGGCGAGTTCCTCTTGACGGAAAATTCGTGAGCTATGAAGTTAAAAGAATTGAAAATCGTTAATCACAACCTCCGCAAAAATCCTCAAATGGTAAAAAATGTAAAAAGTGAAATAGCTGGGCGAAAAGTAGAGAATGGCAAAGGAAAAATAAGCCTGAAAATGGCAAAAAGAGGGAAAATGAAAGACGAAAAGGAGTAAAATTAAAGAGAAATAGAGAGTATTTATGGGTAGAAAGAAATACAAACTCGGATTGAAATACCTTCTATCGCTCTTTACCGAAATTCAAGAGGTTCAAGAAAAATCGAGTTTTAGAAAACCGGCTTCAATGCACAAATACCTTATTCGACACCTGTTTTTGTATATACTATTGCGTGAAAGATTATTTTCTTCGTTTTATTGTAATCCAGTTGGTTTGGAGGTGTGTGGAGCGGCGGTTGTTGCCGATTCTTTGAATTGTTTGATTGTTGGTTCTGTACCAGCCTTCGCTCCATGAACCCATGTCCAAATAGATTGCTTGCTCCACTCCTATTCGTAACAGACATGTGGTAAAGGTGTCTATGTGTATGCGGTCATTGGTTTCCACGATAAAGGGTTTTTGATTTGCAATGACCAAGGCTCGCCTTGCGGTCGTCCTGTTCTTGAATACGTTTGTCGGAACAGTTTTCTGTTTATATGTGAGCAACATCTGTTGGAAGTAATCACCCTTTTGTTCTATTGCCCGACATATACTTTGTTCTCGACTCAGGCTTAAAGGGTGTATTACGACTACTCCGTCTATGATAAGACAATAGCCTGTTTCGCTTTCTGTGCTGTCAGTACGTAATTCGCCTTTACAAACGGTGGTTCCGACTATGTGTTCGGGTGGTTTTGATGTGAAAGCGGCTACCATGCATAAGCCGATGTTCGTATCAAGTTCATCGGGTTTTGTTCTTTCAAAGGAGAAAGCGGCTCCTGCCATCGGTGTATATGTGGTGAAATGATAGTCCGTGGTATCCATAGATATGGTGAATGTATCTATCTTGATGTAATCCACTGTCGTTTGTGCTTCTACTGTCGTCATGGTCAAAAGCAGCATAAAAAGGCTTGATATGATTACTTTTTTCATGTGTTATCCGATTAAAAAGATTGAAGGGTATGCGACGACTATCCTCGCATACCCTTTCGATTGTCCTAATTTTTTGTTCCCGATCAGGCTTTTCCTATGGGATTGATTTGTTCGTACGGTGTACCGGATTGAATATCGGAGATTGTTCCGTTATTCATCTCGTATTTGTTTATGTTGTCTTGCAATGCTGCCAATAGTTTCTTTGCATGTACGGGTGAAAGTATGACACGACTTTTCACTTGTGCTTTCGGTACTCCGGGCATTACCTGTATGAAATCCAAGACAAACTCGGTAGGAGAATGTTGTATCAACTGTAAGTTGCTATATACCCCTGCTGCTATATCCGGTGTCAGTTCTATATCCAACTGTCCTTGTTTCTTATTGTTTTCCATTGTTATCATTATTTGAATTTTTGCTCTCGGTTTTGTAAAGCCGAGAGCAAAAATTTCGGTTCTTATTCTGCCATGGCAGGTTTTCTGCCTCGTCTCACGGGTTGAATATTTTGAGCGTTTTGTTCTTCCATTTGATCTTTATTTGCAACTATTGCACTTGCGTATTCCGGCAATCCTGTACCTGCCGGTATCAAATGTCCTACCAAAACATTCTCTTTCATTCCCAACATATAATCCGTCTTTGCACTTATGGCTGCTTCGTTCAAGACCTTTGTGGTCTCTTGGAATGAGGCTGCCGACAAATAACTCTTCGTTTGCAATGAGGCTTTGGTTATGCCTTGCAATACCTGACGGGCTGTTGCAGGCATGGCATCTCTTGCCACGATGAGGGCTTTGTCTTTTCTCTTCAATGAGGAATTTTCATCTCTCAACTTACGAGCCGTGATAATTTCTCCATTGTGGCAGTTTTCGCTGTCGCCTTTATCCTCCACGACTTTCATTCCGAAGATATTGTCATTTTCTTCTTGAAAGTCTAATTTGTTGACCATTTCGCCTTCAAGGAAGTGTGTATCACCCGGATCTTCGATTTCCACTTTTCTCATCATCTGTCTTACGATGACTTCAAAGTGTTTATCGTTAATCTTCACACCTTGCAAACGGTAAACCTCTTGAACTTCGTTCACGATGTACTCTTGTACTTTCATAGGTCCTTTGATTGCCAAGATGTCCGCAGGCGTTATTGCTCCTTCGCTCAAAGGTGTTCCTGCCTTGACGTAGTCGTTCTCTTGTGCAAGGATTTGTTTCGTGGTCGGTATGAGATATGTACGTTGCTCGCCGGTCTTGCTTGTGATGATAACCTCTCTGTTTCCACGTTTCAATTTCTTGTTCAAAGATACTACTCCGTCTATTTCGGCTACGATTGCCGAATCCGATGGATTTCTTGCTTCGAACAACTCGGTTACTCTCGGCAAACCTCCCGTGATATCGCCTGCCTTTCCGAACGAACGCGGTATCTTGACCAATGAAGTTCCTTGTTGTATTTTTTGTCCGTCATCGACTGTCAGGTGGGCTCCTACCGGTATGTCGTACGTTTTAATGATTTCACCTGCCTTATCGATTATACTGATGGAAGGGTTCTTCGACTTTTGACGGGATTCTATTATGACTTTATCCTGCAATCCTGTTTGGTCGTCGGATTCTATTCGGTATGTTACGCCTTCCAATATTGCGTCATATCGGATTGTTCCTCCTACCTCGGATATTATCACTGCATTATACGGATCCCATTCCGCAACGACATCTCCTTTATGTACCTCTACATTGTTTTCAAAATACAGTTTCGCTCCGTAAGGAATGTTTCCTGAGGAAAGTACGGCTTGCGTATTAGGATCTACTATCCTCATTTCGGCTGAACGTCCGATGACTACATTGTATTTTGCATCGCCTTCATCGAATGGTACGGAACGCAATTCGTCTATTTGAAGGATACCATCGTACTTCGCTTGCAACTTGGAACTTGTTCCTATGTTACCGCCGGCAACACCACCGACGTGGAAGGTTCTAAGTGTAAGCTGTGTTCCCGGTTCTCCAATCGATTGTGCAGCAATAACGCCGACGGCTTCTCCCTTTTGAACCATCTTGCCTGTCGCAAGGTTTCGTCCGTAACATTTTGCACAAACGCCTCTCTTGCTTTCACAGGTCAATACGGAACGTATTTCTACTTCCTCTATCGGTGAGTCTTCTATCTTTTGACAAATGTCCTCCGTCAATTCATCACCTGCCTTCGCTATGATTTCACCAGTTTGCGGATGTATGACATCATGAACGGTTACTCTACCGAGTATTCTGTCATACAAGGTTTGTACGACATCTTCGTTTTTCTTCAAAGCCGTTGTCGGAATTCCTCTCAACGTACCACAATCTTCTTCCGTTATGATGACATCGTGTGTTACATCGACCAATCGTCTTGTCAAGTATCCTGCCTCTGCTGTTTTCAAAGCGGTATCCGCCAAACCTTTTCTGGCTCCGTGGGTGGAGATAAAGTACTCCAACACCGACAATCCTTCCTTGAAGTTGGAAATAATCGGGTTCTCGATGATTTCGGCACCTGTTGCTCCGGATTTTTGAGGTTTTGCCATCAATCCACGCATTCCGGTAAGCTGACGTATTTGTTCCTTGCTACCACGGGCTCCGGAATCAAGCATCATATATACCGGATTGAATCCTTGTCGGTCTTCGGATATGTGTTTCATAACGACTTCGGTTAGTCGTCTGTTGGCATCTGTCCAAATGTCTATGACTTGGTTGTAACGTTCATTGTTCGTGATAAGTCCCATTTGGTAGTTCATGGTTACTTCATCAACGGAATCATTGGCTTCTTTTATCAATCCGACCTTTTCTTCCGGTACCAAGACGTCTCCAAGGTTGAAAGACAATCCTCCAACAAATGCCATTCGGTAACCCAAATCCTTTATATCATCAAGGAATTGAGCTGTTTTTGCCATTCCGCACACTTTCAAAACGTCTCCTATGATGTCTCTCAATATGCTTTTCTTCAACACTACATTGATGTAGCCATACTCCGGTGGAACAACAAGGTTGAACAACACTCTGCCGACTGTTGTTTCTATTATTTCGTACTTCGGCTCTGCGTCTTCCGTTCTGAGCCTTCTCAATTTTATATGTGCATGAAGGTCTATTCTGCCTTCGTTGTGTGCTATTTGAACTTCCTCGGAAGAGTAGAAAGTCATTCCTTCTCCTTTGACTTTCTCTGTTTCGTCGGAAACTTTGCCCTTGGTCATATAATAAAGTCCCAAGACCATGTCCTGCGAAGGGACCGTTATCGGAGTTCCGTTGGCAGGGCTTAATATGTTGTGAGATGCCAACATAAGGAGTTGTGCTTCCAATACGGCCGCATTGCCAAGCGGTACGTGGACAGCCATCTGGTCTCCGTCGAAGTCGGCATTGAACGCTGCACAAACCAAGGGGTGCAATCTTATTGCCTTTCCTTCGACCAATTTAGGTTGGAATGCTTGGATACCCAATCTGTGAAGGGTCGGAGCACGGTTCAAAAGAACAGGGTGTCCTTTCAATATGTTCTCCAATATTTCCCAAACTCTCGGATCTTCCCTCTTATCGACTATTTTCTTTGCGGATTTTACGGTCTTGACAATTCCTCGTTCCAACATCTTTCTTATGATGAACGGTTTGAACAATTCCGATGCCATATCTTTCGGCAATCCGCATTCGTGCATTTTCAAATCCGGTCCGACGACAATTACGGAACGTCCGGAATAATCGACACGCTTACCCAAAAGGTTCTGACGGAAACGTCCTTGTTTTCCTTTCAAGAAATCGGACAAAGATTTCAATGCTCTGTTGGAGTCGGATTTTACGGAACTTACCTTCCTTGAATTATCGAATAAAGAATCGACAGCTTCCTGCAACATACGCTTTTCGTTACGCATGATTACATCGGGAGCTTTAATCTCTATCAATCTCTTCAAACGGTTGTTCCTTATGATTACTCGTCTGTACAAGTCGTTAAGGTCGGACGTTGCAAAACGTCCTCCGTCCAATGGAACGAGCGGACGCAAGTCTGGAGGTATGACAGGAACGACTTGAACTATCATCCATTCCGGTCTGTTCTCTTTCTTCTTGTTCGCTTCCCTAAACGCCTCAACGACGTTCAAACGTTTAAGTGCATCATGTTTTCTTTGTTGTGAAGTTTCGTTGTGTGCTTTATGTCTTAACTCGAAAGACAATTTATCCAAATCCAAATTTTTCAACAAATCGTAAAGAGCTTCCGCTCCCATCTTTGCCACAAATTTGTTGGGATCTTCATCCGGTAATTGACGATTTTCCATCGGCAATTTCTCCATGATGTCAAAGTATTCTTCCTCAGTCAACAAATCCATCTTGGCGATTTCAAACTCCGATGCCAAACCGGGGTTGATTACTATGTATTTCTCATAGTAGATGATTTGATCGAGTTTTTTACTTTGGATACCGAGCAACGAACCTATTTTGTTGGGAAGAGAACGGAAAAACCATATATGAGCCACAGGAACGACCAACTTAATGTGTCCCATTCTCTCTCTTCTGACCTTCTTCTCCGTTACCTCAACTCCACACCTGTCGCATATAATTCCTTTGTATCGTATTCTCTTGTATTTTCCGCAATGACATTCCCAATCCTTTACAGGTCCGAATATTCTTTCACAAAACAATCCGTCTCTTTCCGGCTTATATGTTCTATAATTGATGGTTTCAGGTTTCAACACCTCTCCTCTGGATCTTTCTTCTATCGATTGGGGAGATGCCAAACTGATTGTCATCGATTTAAATGTACTGTTTATCTGATTTTCTTTTCTACTCGCCATAATTGTTAGCCTTAAAACTGTCAATGAAACTACATCAACTAATCAAACGATACCTCCAAATTCAAACCTCTCAACTCGTGTACCAAGACGTTAAACGATTCAGGTATGCCCGGTGTCGGCATATTGTCGCCCTTCACTATTGCTTCGTACGCTTTTGCTCTTCCGACAACATCGTCTGACTTGATGGTCAATATTTCCTGCAAAACGTGCGATGCTCCAAAGGCTTCCAATGCCCAAACCTCCATTTCTCCGAATCTCTGTCCTCCGAATTGTGCTTTACCTCCAAGCGGCTGTTGAGTGATTACGGAGTATGGTCCTATGCTTCTTGCGTGCATCTTATCGTCTATCATGTGATGCAATTTCAACATATATACATAGCCGACTGTGGCAGGTTGATCGAAGACCTCTCCTGTTTCTCCATCTCTCAAATAACATTTTCCATTGTGAGGCAAGCCGGCTTTATCCATGTATCCGTTGACATCTTCCAAAGTGGCTCCATCAAATATAGGAGTATGAAATCTAAGATTCAACTCATGACCTGCCCAACCAAGCACGGTCTCGAAGATTTGTCCGAGGTTCATACGGGAAGGCACACCAAGCGGGTTCAAAACTATATCCACCGGCTTTCCATTATCCAAGAACGGCATATCCTCCTCACGTACTATCTTGGCAACGATACCTTTATTACCGTGACGACCTGCCATTTTATCTCCGACTTTCAATTTTCTCTTCTTGGCTATGTATATTTTAGCCATTTGAACTATTCCGGAAGGTAAATCATCTCCTATGGTTGCTGCATAAGTCTGGCGAGCCAATGTTCCTTGGATTTCTCTGCACTTTATGTTGTAGTTGTTCAACATTTCCTTAACCAATTCATTGGTTTGCGGGTCTGTCGTCCAATTATTAGGATTTACATTGGAATAATCTATCGATGCGAGAAGTTTCTGATTGAACTTTGACTTCTTGGGAACGAATTCTTCATTATAATTGGAGTACACTCCGGCTGAAACTTTCCCTGTCAACAAAACAAACAGTTTGTCGATAAGTTTGTTGTTCAACTCTTTCTCCTCCTTATCGAATTTTTCTTTCAGTTCTTTGGCAATTTCATTGTCCCTCTGTCTGGACTTCTTGTCCTTAATAAATTTTGTAAACAAACGTTTGTCTATTACCACTCCGCTGATTGAAGGCGGAACTTTCAACGATGCGTCCTTAACGTCTCCTGCTTTATCTCCGAATATCGCTCTCAACAATTTTTCTTCAGGAGTAGGGTCGGACTCTCCTTTCGGAGTAATCTTTCCTACCAATATATCACCCTCTTTGACATGAGCACCGATTCTTATCATTCCGTTTTCGTCAAGGTCTTTCGTAGCTTCCAAACTTACGTTAGGAATATCCCTTGTAAGTTCCTCCAATCCACGTTTCGTTTCTCTGACTTCGGTTATGAACTCATCTACGTGAACAGAGGTGAAAATATCTTCCTTGACTATTCTTTCGGAAATTACTATGGCGTCCTCGTAATTATATCCTTTCCAAGGCATGAACGCAACTTGCAAGTTTCGACCCAAAGCCAGTACACCGTCCTTTGTCGCATAACCTTCACAAAGCACCTGTCCTTTAACGACCTTATCGCCCTTATTGACTATCGGACGAAGATTGATTGAAGTACTTTGGTTGGTTCTACGGAACTTGGTAAGCTTGTATTTCTTCAAATCATCTTCAAAACTTACCAATCTTTCATTTTCATCTCTATCGTAACGTATTACAATTTCTCTTGCATCTACGAATTCTACTATTCCGTCTCCTTCGGCATGAATCAATACCCTTGAATCATAAGCGACAGACTCTTCTATACCCGTTCCAACGATAGGAATATCGGGATTAAGCAAAGGTACTGCCTGACGCATCATGTTCGAACCCATCAAAGCACGGTTCGCATCATCATGTTCAAGGAAAGGAATCAACGAAGCAGCTATCGAAGCAATCTGGTTGGAAGCAACGTCCATTAAATCCACCTTATCGGGAGAAACGATAGGGAAATCCGCCATTTGACGAGCCTTTATCCTTTCTTCCACTATTCTATCATCAGCGTCCAACTTGGTTGCAGCCTGTGCCACAATCTTATCCTCTTCCTCTTCTGCCGTAAGATAAATAGGTTCTTCTTTCATCAAGACCTTGCCGTCCTTTACCTTATAATATGGAGTCTCTATAAATCCGAGAGAATTGATTTTCGCGAATACACTCAAAGACGATATCAAACCGATATTCGGACCTTCCGGAGTTTCTATTGTACAAAGACGTCCATAGTGAGTATAGTGAACATCTCGCACCTCAAATCCAGAACGATCTCTCGACAAACCTCCGGGCCCCAAAGCAGAAATCCTTCTTTTGTGAGTCAACTCGGAAAGAGGATTTGTTTGATCCATGAATTGAGACAACTGATTTGTTCCGAAGAACGAATTGATAACCGACGACAATGTCTTGGCATTTATCAAATCCGTCGGACTGAACACTTCATTATCTCTGACATTCATTCTTTCTCTTATGGTTCTTGCCATACGGGAAAGCCCCACTCCGAATTGAGCATACAACTGCTCTCCTACTGTTCTTATTCTACGATTACTCAAGTGGTCGATGTCATCGACTTCCGTTTTTGAGTTAATCAGTTCTATCAAGTACTTTATAATACAGATAATATCCTCTTTTGTAAGCACTCTCGTATCATCGCTTACATCAAGGTTCAATTTTCTGTTTATTCTGTATCTTCCGACATCACCCAAATCGTATCTCTTATCCGAGAAAAACAATTTCTCAATAATTCCTCTCGCCGTTTCTTCATCGGGCGGTTCGGCACTACGTAATTGTCTATATATATATTCAACAGCTTCCTTGGCATTATTAGCTGTATCCTTTTGTAATGTATTGAAGATTATCGAATAATCCGTGGCTGTGGCATCATCATTGTGCAACAATATGGTTTTGACACCAGAATCCAAAATAAGATCCAAATGTTCCTGTTCCAATGTCGTCTCCCTGTCTATGATTACCTCTGTTCTTTCGATAGACACAACCTCTCCGGTATCCTCATCGACAAAATCCTCTATCCATGCTCTGACAACCCTTGCAGCCAATCGCCTACCCAATACCTTCTTCAAATTGGCTTTGGTTACTTTTACTTCCTGAGCAAGGTCGAAAATCTCCAAAATATCTTTATCCGTTTCATATCCGATAGCTCTCAATAAAGTCGTTATCGGCAACTTCTTCTTTCGATCTATGTAAGCATACATGACATTGTTGATGTCAGTGGTAAACTCCATCCAAGAACCCTTGAAAGGTATGATTCTTGCAGAGTACAACTGCATTCCGTTGGCATGCGTACTCGTTCCGAAAAACACTCCCGGAGAACGGTGCAACTGCGATACCACCACTCTCTCAGCTCCGTTTATCACGAACGTTCCTTTGGGCGTCATGTATGGAATCATGCCCAAATAAACATCTTGTATTTTCGTTTCAAAATCCTCATGCTCCGGATCAGTACAGAACAACTTCAACTTTGCTTTCAACGGAACACTAAACGTCAAACCCCTCTCTATGCACTCATCAATGGAATAGCGAGGAGGGTCGATAAAGTAATCTAAGAATTCGAGAACGAAATTATTCCTTGCATCGGTTATCGGGAAATTTTCGGAAAAGACTTTATATAAGCCCTCGTTAATTCTGTTTTCCGAGTTGGTTTCCAACTGGAAAAAATCTCTAAAAGACTTCAACTGAATATCCAAAAAGTCAGGATATTCGAAATGCTTCACAGACGCGAAACTAATTAAGGTTGGATTATTTTGTGCCAAGGTTTTTCAAATTAAAAGGTTAAAAAAATAAGTTAGATACAAAACACAATAAAGGACGGGCATTCTTAGAAAAGAACACCCTCCCTTACCTTATTGATTGTGGTGAAATGTCTTACTTAATTTCAACCTTTGCACCTGCTTCCTCTAACGCTTTTTTCAACGATTCAGCTTCTTCCTTGGTAACGCCTTCTTTCAATGTTTTAGGAGCTGCATCTACCAATTCTTTTGCTTCTTTAAGACCTAAGCTGCAAAGGTCTTTTACCAACTTAACAACGTTAAGTTTGGAAGCTCCGGCTTCTGCCAAAACAACATCAAATGCTGTTTTTTCCTCAACTGCTGCTGCACCACCTGCTGCAGGACCTGCTGCCACAGCAACAGCCGCAGCTGCCGGCTCTATACCATATTCTTCTTTTAGAATATCAGCCAATTCCTTTACTTCTTTTACGCTTAGATTAACTAATTGTTCTGCGAATGCTTTTAGATCTGCCATTTTATTTCTTGATTTAATGTATTTTACAATTTTGTTTTCTTACTCGGGTCTTTCCGATAAAGTTTTTATTACACCTGATAACGTGTTGCCACCTGACTGCAACGCTCCAATAACATTCTTGATTGGAGACTGTAATGCAGCAATAACGTCTGCAATGAGTTCGTTCTTGGACTTGATAGCAATCAATTCCTCCAACGCACCATCACCCACATAGAAACATTCTTCCACATAAGCCGATTTCAATACAGGTTTATCATTGCTGTTTCTGAATGATTTTATCAACTTTGCAGGTGCATTGTTCACGTTAGAAAGCATAACAGAAGTAGAACCTTTGAATGTTGAGAACAACTCGGAATAGTCAAAACCTGACTTTTCCAACGCCTTCTTCAACAAAGTGTTCTTTACAACCAACAGTTTTACTTCATTACGATAACACAACTTTCTCAACTTAGCCGTAGCAACAGAGTCCAAACCCTCTATATCAACGAAATAAAGATAAGAATATTTAGCTATCTCGTTACCGATGTTTTCTATCAGTTGCGTCTTTTCTTCTTTTCTCATATTTCAACGTTTTACTTGCTTATTGACTTTGTATCCACTTTTACACCGGGACTCATGGTCGAAGAAACCGTTATGCTTTTCACATAAGTTCCTTTTGCAGAAGTAGGTTTCAACTTTATGATAGCCTGCAATACTTCCATCGCGTTATCGTAAATTTTATTCGCGTCGAAAGACATACGGGCAACGCTCGTATGGATGATACCGAATTTATCAACCTTGAAATCTATCTTACCGGCCTTAACCTCTTGTACAGCTTTACCCAAGTCCATAGTAACGGTACCTGTCTTAGGATTAGGCATTAAACCTCTTGGTCCCAATACCTTTCCCAAAGCTCCCACTTTCGGCATTACACTTGGCATGGTGATAATAACATCGACATCCGTCCAACCGCCTTTTATCTTGGTAATGTACTCATCCAAGCCAACATAATCAGCTCCGGCAGCCTTAGCCTCTTCCTCTTTATCCGGAGTACACAAAACAAGAACCCTCTTGGTCTTACCCGTACCATGAGGCAAGGTAACAATACCTCTCACCATTTGATTGGCTTTACGCGGGTCAACACCCAAACGAACATCCAAATCAAACGAAGCATCAAACTTTGTGAAAGTAATGTCCTTGACAATCTTTACGGCTTCCTCCAAAGAGTACTCTTTTGCAACATCGAACTTAGCTAAAGCCTCTTTTGTTTTTTTCGATTGTTTTGCCATTGAATTAAATTTTAACTGAAACTACATTGAAGATATTACTCCTCAACAACGATACCCATACTTCTTGCAGTTCCTTTGACGATACTTATTGCAGACTCTACGGTGAAACAATTCAAGTCCACCATCTTCGCCTCGGCAATAGCCTTTATCTGATCCATTTTCAAAGTAGCAACTTTGTTTCTGTTCGGCTCACCGGAACCGCTTTTCAACTTGGCTGCCTCTTTCAATTGAACTGCAACAGGAGGTGTTTTGATTACAAACTCGAAAGACTTGTCCGAATAAACAGTAATGATTGCCGGAATCAACTTACCGGCTTGATCTTGCGTTCTTGCATTAAACTGTTTACAGAACTCCATTATGTTCACACCCTTAGCACCCAAAGCAGGTCCTACCGGCGGAGATGGATTTGCTTTTCCTCCCGGAATTTGCAACTTAATCAATCCTGCAACTTCTTTAGCCATTTTACTAACGTGCGTTTAATAGGTAATTAAAAATATTGTCCGATAAATCTACTTGACAACTTGAACAAAAGACAACTCGACAGGCGTTCTTCTTCCGAAAATTTTCACCGTAACAGTAAGTTTCTTTTTTTCATTGTTGATTTCATCAATAACACCGGAAAAATTATTGAATGGACCATCTATTATTTTGACTGTTTCTCCCACGATAAAAGGCTCCAGCAATTCTTCATCATTTCCCATCATCTCATCAACCGTACCCAATATCCTTTTGACTTCATAATCCTGCAAAGGAACAGGCTTACCATCTTTTTCGGAAAGGAAATCGATGACATTAGGGACATTTCTGATTGCATGCACTGTTTCACCTTCAAGAGATGCTTCTATCAAAACATAACCCGGGAACAATGTACGCTCCTTGCTCACTCTTTTACCGTTACGAACAGAAAAAACCTTTTCGGTAGGTATCAAAACTTGTGAGACAAAGTCATTCAAGCCACTATGAGACACCTCTGTTTCGATATACTCCTTGGCTTTCTTTTCTTTGCCTGAAACAACTTTCACCACATACCATTTTTTCGATTGTTCACTCATACCGGAAATAATTGAAAAGATTTATCATTCAACAAAATATAAACTTCACATCACATCTCATAGACATAAAAGCCTTTGGGAAGCAAGATATGAAAATGAAAGATTATCCCATCATTCCATAAAGATAGCCAAGCAATCCTTTCCAGAACATAGTCGGATGGACACCTGTTACAATATCCATAAGAAAGATAATGAGAGCAATTATAAGAGAAGCCACAAAGACCACCACCGTACTATTGCTCAACTCCGACATCGTAGGCCATGACACCTTGTGAGCCAATTCATCATAGCTGCTTTTTACGTATTCGACTATCTTTGACATTTATTATTTTGTTTTTCGATTTGCAGGGGCAGAGAGATTCGAACTCCCATCAATGGTTTTGGAGACCACTATTCTACCCTTAAACTATGCCCCTAAAAAGAGGTGAGGTCTTTTAACCTCACCTTTATAGAACTCTCTTAATCCAATATCTTGGTTACCTGACCGGCACCCACGGTTCTACCACCCTCACGGATAGCGAAACGCAAGTTCTCGTTCAAAGCTATTTCAGAAATCAACTCAACAGTGATTGTCAAGTTATCTCCCGGCATAACCATATCACGACCTTCCGGTAGAGTGATTTCTCCTGTTACGTCAGTTGTTCTGAAATAGAATTGCGGACGATAGTGATTGTGGAATGCAGTATGACGACCACCTTCCTCTTTCTTCAAGATATAAACCTCAGCTTGGAACTTTCTGTGAGGGTGTACAGAACCCGGCTTAGCGATAACCATTCCACGACGGATTTCTGTCTTATCTATACCACGAAGCAACAAACCTACGTTATCTCCGGCTTCTCCCTCATCAAGGAGTTTACGGAACATCTCAACTCCGGTAACGGTTGATTTCAATTTTTCGGCACCCATACCGATTATATCGACAGCATCACCTACATGAACGACACCTGTCTCTATTCTACCTGTTGCAACAGTACCACGACCGGTGATAGAGAATACGTCCTCGATCGGCATCAAGAAATCTTTATCCTTATCTCTCTTTGGAAGAGGTATCCATTCATCAACAGCCTTCATAAGTTCCATTACTTTTTCAACCCATTTTGGCTCTCCGTTCAATGCACCGAGTGCAGAACCTCTGATGACAGGAGTATTGTCTCCATCGAATTCGTAGAATGACAACAAGTCTCGAATTTCCATTTCAACCAAATCCAACAGTTCAGGGTCATCAACCAAGTCAACCTTGTTCATAAATACAACCAAACGAGGAACGCCTACCTGACGAGCCAACAAGATGTGTTCACGAGTTTGAGGCATCGGACCATCTGTTGCAGCAACAACGATTATGGCACCATCCATTTGAGCAGCACCTGTTACCATGTTCTTCACATAGTCAGCGTGGCCTGGACAGTCAACGTGTGCATAGTGACGATTTTCTGTTTGATACTCAACGTGTGCAGTGTTGATTGTGATACCTCTTTCTTTTTCTTCCGGTGCAGAGTCTATCGAGTCGAACGACTTTACTTCGGAAAGACCTTTAGACGCCAATACAGTTGTGATAGCAGCTGTCAAAGTCGTCTTACCATGGTCAACGTGACCTATTGTTCCAATGTTAACGTGCGGTTTTGAACGCTCAAATTTTTCCTTTGCCATAATTATTGACTATTTAATTACTATTTACTCAACTTAAAGTTAAACTCAACCAAGAGCCATTGACGAGACTTGAACTCGTGACCCCTTCCTTACCAAGGAAGTACTCTACCACTGAGCTACAACGGCATATCACACTTACAACAATAAGAACGAATCAATCCTCATGACTCGCCCTTATTTTCGTGGAGCGGAAGACGGGGCTCGAACCCGCCACCTATAGCTTGGAAGGCTATCGCTCTACCAAATGAGCTACTTCCGCATTGTTTCAATAAAAGCAAACTACCGCCTTTACTTCTTTCTTCGTGGGAGAGGGTGGACTCGAACCACCGAACTCCGAAGAGGACAGATTTACAGTCTGTTGCAATTGCCGCTATGCGACTCTCCCATCTAATATCGAGCCGATAGAGGGATTCGAACCCCCGACCCGCTGATTACAAATCAGCTGCTCTGGCCAACTGAGCTACATCGGCATCTCTATTATTTATCTCGACATTTCAAAACAACTCTTACCTCGCATTCAAACGCCGACAGCACTTTCTTCAAACTTCTCTTCCCTCCGAATGCGTTTGCAAAGATAGAACAAATACGGATTTCCACCAAACTTTCTCACCGTTTTTTTTCAGCCGAAACCGTAAGTCATTCATTTTTACCCCGAAAAATTCCGTACATATTCGGTATCATTCTAATGTATTACAGAAAAAACGATAAGAAAAAACCATCATATCGAAGTAAAAACCTGCTTTTGCATTACCTCTCGCCGTAATTCTTCTCAACCACATGCTTGAACGAACCTGCTTCGGCAGGATATGATTGCTTTTCCCGCTCTGCTATTATTCATATATATATTCCCCATACGGACTTCTCACAACGACAGACGTCTTTGCTTTTCGCTCCACATGACCTATCACTCTCGCCTCTATATTGAAGCTCTTGCTTATCGCCATCACCTCTTCCGCCGTTTTCAAATCGGTATAAATTTCCATACGGTGCCCCATATTGAAAACCTTATACATCTCTCGCCAATCCGTCTTCGACTGCTCCTGTATCATTTTGAACAAAGGAGGCACAGGGAACAAGTTATCCTTCACCACTTGCAAGCCATCGTTCAAGAAATGCAAGACCTTCGTTTGGGCACCGCCGCTGCAATGCACCAATCCATCTATCCGACCTCTGCAATGCTTAAAAACCTCAGCCATCACGGGAGCATACGTCCTTGTAGGGGATAAAACCATCTTTCCTGCGTCCATTCCCTCGACTTCCGTCTTGCTTTCAAGTTCCAAACCGCCGCAATAAACCACCTCTTTCGGCAAAGCATTATCATAACTCTCCGGATAAAGCTTCGCAAGCGAGGAAGCGAAAACATCATGCCTTGCAGAAGTCAAACCGTTGCTGCCCATTCCTGAATTGTATTCCTTTTCGTATGTCGCCTTACCGAAAGACGCAAGACCGACAACCACATCGCCTGCCTTTATTCTGTCATTGGAAATTATCTTGTTTCTTTCCGCTCTCGCCGTTACGGTGCTATCGACGATTATCGTTCTCACCAAATCTCCCACATCGGCAGTCTCTCCGCCCGTGGAGCGGATTCCGACACCCAAAGCACGCATTTCCTCCAAAAATTCCTCCGTTCCATTGATTATTCTCGAAATCACCTCACCCGGAATTAAATTTTTGTTCCTGCCTATGGTCGAACTGAGAAGAATATTATCGGTTATGCCTACGCATATCAGGTCATCTATGTTCATCACTATGGAATCTATCGCAATACCTTTCCATACCGACAAATCCCCCGTCTTTTTCCAATACATGTAAGCCAACGAACTCTTCGTTCCAGCACCATCTGCGTGCATGACGATGCAATGCTCATCACTGCCGGTCAGCATATCAGGCACCACTTTGCAAAAAGCCTTGGGAAACAATCCCTTGTCTATGTTCTTTATTGCCTCATGCACATCTTCCTTCGACGCACTCACACCTCTCAGGTTATATTTTTCCTCCTTCATATAATCACCTCTTTTTCTGTTCTTCTTGATTTACCTTGACAAAACGGCGTTTCGTTGCGATTAAAACGGCATTTCGTCAAATTATTTCGGCGTTTTATTTTTCCGAAACGCCGTTTTATTTTTCCAATACGTTTTCCAACACCTTTCGGATTTCCTCTCCGCGCAAGTCTCTCTTGACAATCGTTCCGTCGGGAGCAAAAAGCATTATCTGAGGAATACCTTGAATACCGTAAATATCCGTCGGAATTTGTTGAGCGTCTATTATGTGATTCCAAGGCATGTCATTCTTCTCTATGAACTTCTCAGTCGCAGCCCTCTTATCCCAAACGGCAACACTCAAAACAGTGATTTTGTCCCCGAACTCCTTATAAATATTTCTCACATTGGGAATTTCCCTCTTGCAAGGACCGCACCACGTTGCCCAAAAGTCCACCAAGGTGTATTTTCCCTTTCCTACATAATCCGAGAACTTCACCTTCTCCCCTTTCAATCCGCCATTCTCTATCGTGAAATCCGTAAACATCTTTCCCTCCGAGGTATTCCTCAACGCCTCAAAAGCCTTATAAGCGGTTTGAAGCCCCGGATAGTTCTTCGCTTCGCCCGATAGCTTGTCATACTGCTTGAAGAAATCCTCCGAAGAGTAGTAATAGGAAAGCGATGCAAGCATCCAACCTGCCGCCTCCTTATCCGCAAGACGGGACATGGCTTCTTCCCCGATCTGTTGCAAACCCTTGACCGTTTCTTCGTAGAGTGCGTCCTGTTCCTTTTCCTTATCAGCCTCGGAAATCGGTTTTGCCTTTATTTCCGCAGCCGTATTCTCATAACGTTTCCAAGCATCATCGGAAGCAGAAGAGAACAAAGACACCTGTTTGTTAAGTTCTCCGCCCTTGCAAGACATATCCCTCAAATTCAATTCCACCTTACCTTTCTCGCTCACAAAAGCCAATACATCTCTTCCACCATATTCGGCACATGTATAAAGTTTATCATCAGCCTTCAAGGCAAACGAAAACTCCGCATTCTTATTCACCTTTACACTATCGGTTATTTGATTTCCATAAACGATATACACATACCGTCCTACCTGCTCCGGATTTGCCTTTCCCTCTACACGACAATCCTTTTGTGCAAAACTCAAAAAAGGCATTGCAGCCAATGCCAAACATAAAACTGTTCTATTCATATCTATTGTTTTCTGATTTCATCAAATTCTCGAAGTACTGCCAGAGAACGCCCTCCGGCACCGGTGCTTCTATGTATATTTCTTTTTTACTCACAGGGTGAACAAAGCGAAGCTCTCTTGCATGCAAGGAAATGGAGCCATCGCTGTTGCTGCGTGCAAAGCCATATTTCAAATCGCCCTTTATCGGACAGCCTATATTGGCAAGTTGCACCCTTATCTGATGATGTCTGCCCGTTTTCAGGTTTACCTTCAACAGATTGTAATTATCTCCGCTTGCAATAAGTTCATAATCCAATTCGGCATACTTTCCCCTCTTCGTATCCTTGGTCACGTATGTCTTGTTGCGACTTTCGTTTCTCAAAAGATAATCGCATAACGTCCCTTTCTGCAAAGGAGGCATGTTACGCACTATCGCCCAATAGGTTTTGCTTATCTCATGTTCCTTTATCATCGCATTGAGACGCTCCAAAGCCTTACCCGTCTTTGCGAATATAACAGCCCCGCTCACCGGTCTGTCCAAACGATGAACGACACCGCAAAAAACATTCCCCGGCTTGGCATACTTCAACTTCAAATAATGCTTCACTTCTTCCTCCAAGGAAACATCTCCGCTCTTATCAGCATGCACAATCTGAGAAGGACGTTTGTTCACCACCAAAAGATGGTTATCCTCATACAAAAGCTGCCCATGCAATGCCAAATCCTCGTAATCCATTTCCTTATATATTTATAAAAGAAGTCGAACCCATGTTACGAAAACCCAATCACAGACTTGCCAAAATGGAAAGCCCACCCTTCACCTTATCCTCCAAATCCACATGCACGCAAGCCTCCAAAGGAATGAACAAATCAACCCTCGAACCGAACTTTATGAAGCCGAGCTCCGCTCCCTGCGTAACCGTCTCCCCCTCCTTGGCATAACACACAATCCTTCTTGCCAAAGCACCGGCTATCTGACGGACAACGACCTTCTGACCCTTCTCGTTTTCTATGCAAATGGTCGTTCTCTCGTTCAAAGTGGAACTCTTGGGGTGCTTTGCAATGAGATACTTTCCGCTATGGTAATTAGTATAAATTATCTTGCCGCTTATCGGATAACGATTGACGTGAACATTATTCGGGGACATGAAAGTGGAAATCTGAATGCACTCCTGCTTCAACACCTCCGGCTCGTAAACCTTTTCGACCACCACTATCGTACCATCGGCAGAGCCGATCACCTGATTGGGATTATGCACCAACTCTCTCTTCGGAATACGGAAGAACCTTATCACCACACCTGCCAAAAGCCATACAAAAGCTATGAGAACATACCAATAGATCTGCCAATGGCGAACAAAATAAACAAGAACGGAAGTTATGATGATTGCCAACACTATGGCAACCGCACTAATCTTATAGCCCTCTCTATGTATATACATCTTATTATGTCTTTCAATTCAACAAACCCAGGAAACGAGTACTTAGTAACTGCACGATGCCAAGCACTATCCACATGACAGGCAACACCAACAACAGAATATCGAACCTGTCCAGTATTCCGCCATGCCCCGGCAATATATTACCACTGTCCTTCACCCCCATCTGTCTCTTGAACATCGACTCGATAAGGTCTCCGAATGTTCCGACAACGGTTGTTACCACAGCCATCAGCAACCATATATATACGTTTCCGCCAAGCAACTGCCACATAACGACACCTGCCAGAACCGTAGCGGCAAATCCGCCGAAGAAACCCTCCCAACTCTTCTTGGGCGAGTGGCGTTCAAACAATCTTCTCTTGCCGAACTTGCAACCTACAAGGTAAGCGAATGTATCATTGCACCATGCGAATATGAAAATGCTCAAAAGAACATTGCAATCAAAGTAATCGTGCATTGCGAAAAGCAGATTGCTCAAAGACAACGGCAAAACAATGTAACCGACAGCGGTAAGAGAATATGCCATCGAAGTAAAAGGCGTTGCACTCTTCACATACAAAGCCGAAATAGCCAAAGCAATAATGCACAGCAAGCTTGCAAACATGGCAATCGCCGAATATGCAAAGCCGAAAGCATGAGATACCAAAGCAAGATAGGAAAACACGGAAACGAAATAAATCATGGGAGCATTCAGACTTACTTCCGCCTTGGCACTCACAGAGATAAATTCCCTCAATGCCAATATCATTATCATGCCGAAGTAAACGGCTGCAACATATCGGTCGATACATACCGCCGCTATTACACTCAAAACATATATTGCCCCTGTTATTGTTCTCTTTGTTAAATCTTTCATCTTATCAACCCGCTATAACAAATACATACAACTCTCTGATTTCCTCCTCTATCAAATCGCCGGATTTTATGTTCAATACCCATTGCGGAGGCGTCTCAGGCATGTTTTCAAGCGTCATTCTATAGCTCTCCTGTATCTGAGACTCGAAAGCAATCACCACCATTATCGGCGTAAAATGCCGCAAGTGAGTACCCGCTCCCTGTGTGGAGGTTATTATTATACTGCCTGTTCGAGCTATCATGGACTGACAAAGTCCTATTCCGACGGTCGTATCCTCGTCATCCATGAATGTCTCGAGTCCGAACTTGGCAAGATATGATTGCAGGCTCGGAGAAAAGGAAACAATCTTGTTCCACTTCCGATAAGCCGCCAGATTACGCAGATTATCGATGAACTCTTTCTCGTCTGCACAATAAACGAACTTGCCTTTGCCCTTCACGAACTTTTCGGCAAACACCATAAGCGGTTCATCCGACAAAGGGCAATACATCTCCGGCGAGTTCGTCGTGGCAGAAGCGACGTTACCGTCTTTTTCGAGCAAAGCTGCCCTCAACAGTTTCAAAACTTTTTCCTTTCCGGAGCTGCCTTTCATCTGCTATTCTTCCGCTTTTGTATCTTTTGTCGAAGATTTCTCTTCCGCTTGCTCTGTCTCGTCATTCCACGGACGCTTTCCGTAAATTTTTTCCACGTCTTCCCTGAATATGACTTCCCTGTCTATGAGTATGGCTGCCAAAGCGTCCAACTTCTCCCTGTTCTCCGACAATATGGATTTGGCTTTCGCATACGCTGCTTCGACCATTCCATGTATCCTGTCATCGATTTTCTCTGCCGTTTTCTCGCTGAACGGTTTCTGGAAGCCGTATTCGCTCTGTCCCGTGGAATCGTAGAAACTCAAATTGCCGATTTCCTTATCCAAACCGTAATAAACAACCATTGCATACGCCTGCTTGGTTACCCTTTCCAAATCGTTCAATGCTCCCGTGGAGACTTCTCCGAACACCAACTCCTCTGCCGCACGTCCTCCGAGCAAAGAAACCATTTGATCCATCAACTGAGCCGTGGTTGTAATCTGTCGCTCCTCAGGAAGGTACCATGCCGCACCCAAAGCGGAGCCTCGCGGCACTATTGTAACCTTTACCAAAGGATTCGCATGTTCCAAAAGCCAACTGACCGAAGCATGACCTGCCTCATGGTAAGCGATGGTACGTTTTTCCTTGGGCTTGATTATTTTCGTTTTCTTTTCCAATCCGCCTATAATCCTATCCACAGCGTCAAGGAAGTCCTGCTTACCTATAATCTTCTTATCGTTCCTCGCCGCTATCAAAGCAGCTTCGTTACACAGGTTCGCAATATCCGCTCCCGAAAAACCCGGCGTTTGCTTTGCAAGGAAATCTATATCGACCTCCTTGCTGTCGTATTTAAGGTTCTTCGTATGAACCTTGAATATGGCTTTTCTTTCTTCCACATCTGGCAATTCCACATGTATCTGCCTGTCGAACCTGCCGGCACGCAGCAATGCTTTATCCAATATATCCGCCCTGTTCGTGGCGGCAAGAATTATCACACCGGCATTTGTGCCGAAGCCGTCCATTTCCGTCAAGAGTTGGTTCAATGTGTTTTCTCTCTCATCATTCGAGCCGGAAGCCAGATTCTTTCCCCTCGCCCTGCCGATAGCATCAATCTCGTCTATGAATATTATGCACGGAGCTTTCTCCTTTGCCGTCTTGAACAAATCTCTCACACGGGAAGCCCCCACACCCACGAACATTTCCACGAAGTCGCTGCCAGAAAGAGAAAAGAACGGCACCTTTGCTTCTCCTGCCACTGCCTTTGCCAGCAAGGTCTTTCCCGTTCCCGGAGGCCCTACGAGCAACGCACCTTTCGGAATTTTGCCTCCGAGTTGCGTATATTTCGACGGATTTCTGAGAAAGTCCACAATCTCCTTCACCTCCACCTTCGCACCCTCCAGACCTGCGACATCGGCAAAGGTAACCTTCACATCATTATCCTTATCATAAAGTCTCGCCTTACTTTTTCCCACATTGAATATACCACCGCCCATTCCGCCTCCGGAAGAACTGTTTCTCATCATTCTGAAAAAGACGAACCATATAACGAGCATTATAATCAGAGAGAAGAGAAACATGGAATTTTCACCGAAAAAACTCTTTCTCGTCTCGCTTTCGACGTTTATTCTGAGATTGGCAATGATTTCCTGCTTCTTCAACTCGCTTTCGATACCCACGGTGTCCTTTGCAATCCATTGATTCTCCACCGTCTTCAACTGTTCGCGAAAATCATCGTAATTGACGAACTTATAAATATAGAAACCTTTGCTTACATCGGAACCGTCGGACAAAAACCCCGGCTTCGGTTTCAAATCCTTGTAATCATTGTCGTTTTTGATTTTGTCGGGCTTGATATAGACCTCCGCAAACTCCTTATTGACAACATTTATCTTGGAGTAATCCTTATCGAGCAGCACCTTCTGCAATCTGTCCCACTTTATATCCTTGCTTATCGCACTTTCGCCATCACCGGTGAACCATACCACACCCAAAGTAAGGAGAACCAAAAAGTAAATCCAATACAGGTTGAACTTGAACTTACCTCCGCCCAAAGGTCTTCCACCTTTATTGTTTTGTTTGCCTGCCATACTACTCTTCGTCCTCGAAATGAATTTGTTTAACGTCTTTCCACATCGCCTCTATGTTGTAGAACTCTCTCGTTTCAGCCAAGAAAACATGTATCACAACGTCAAAATAATCCAACAACACCCATTGACAATTCTGCAAGCCCTCTACCCTGCGGGGTTTTATGCCTGTCATCTCCCTGACCTGCCTTTCGATTTCGTCTGCCAAAGCATCGACATGAGAAGGCGAATTGGCAGTACAAAGAACGTAGTATTCAAACAACGAACCTTCCACTCCGTTAAAATCAATCAATGTTATCTGCCTGCCTTTCTTGGACTTTATGGCTTCGACAGCTATCTTGGAAAGCACTTCCGCTTCTTTCTTCTGTTTTGTCATCAGTCTGTATTATGAATTTCCTTGCAAAGGTACGAATATATACGGTATATCAAAACGAAAAACCTCACAATTTGTTCGCAAGCAACATCTGCCGCCACCGAAACGCCGATTCGACCACAACCAAACGCCGATTGAGAAAATTCTTTCGGCGTTTTATTTTAGTGGAACGGCGATTCGATTCAGCCAAACGGCGGAAGAGTTTCACTGAAACGTCGCCACCTTTTTCCTATTGTGCGATTTCTCCCTATTTTCGGACAAATCCATGTGTGTTTCGGCAAAACAAGCATTCATTTTAGCTAAAAGAATGTATTAACGGTCGATTTTTTGAGGCATTATCGCAGACATGCTTTTGTAGCTGTTCTTGTTGTTTCGGCTATAATAACTCCGCCGGATGTCTTTACATTGATTTTGGTCTCTCTTCCGATGTATTTGCTCTATGAATGCTGTATTTTGACTGTCGCAAAAACAAAAGCCAAGGTATGAATTGCTTGATGTACGCTTTATTTCTCGATTTGAATGAAATTCTTTGCAATTTTAATCGACTGATATTTTGTGAGATAGAATTTAATTTTCATTTTTCATGGAAAAAGATTTGGTATGTCGGAGAAAAAATGTAATTTTGCAATCCCAATTCGCACGTAACCGTTAGGGTTGAATGGAATTGGAGAGATGGGTGAGTGGCTGAAACCAACAGTTTGCTAAACTGTCGTACTCGAATAAGGGTACCGGGGGTTCGAATCCCCCTCTCTCCGCAGTCTTTCCGAAACGAGTGGTTGGGGGAAAGGTAAAACGGGGTATAGCGTAGTCCGGTTATCGCGCCACATTTGGGATGTGGAGGCCGCAGGTTCGAATCCTGCTACCCCGACAAAAGAACCATGGGACTGGTTCTTTTTTTTGAGGGGTCTAGTAGCTCAGCTGGATAGAGCAACTGCCTTCTAAGCAGTAGGTCCCAGGTTCGAATCCTGGCTAGATCACAAAAATAGTGGGTTAATTGTGGAAAGCGGCGACTTTTAATAGGTTGTCGCTTTTATTTTGTCCGGAATTTGATAGCCTTCTTGAGTTCATTTTACCGATAATGCTTTATAACAGAAAGAGAATAACGATGTAAGCGAAACAAAAAGGGAATTTCACTTTCTGCTTCGAGTTTGAAAATGCCTATATTTACCTTCGTTACCCATTTAATCATGAAACCAAATGTACAATTTTCCTCATTACGCGACAAGGACTTGCGGATAATCGAATCATAAAGGTTATCGTCAGATAAATCCGTGGCAAGCGTGTCATCATTTTCTATACCCAAGATGTACAAAAACATTACGCAACAAATGGAAGAATGGCATATAAATCCGTCAGCAAAGTTTTTGGAAGCAATACGTAACCTACGTTTGTCAAAATATTGATTGTTTTCACGTTATCCTGCAATGCGTTTTGTCGAATTGCGAAAGACATTTGCCATTCCTCTTACAATCTTATCACAAAAGTTTTCGTGGCAAATGCTTAAAGATTGGTTTCGCCGTGATTACTCCTTTTTGAGTTTGTAAGGACTAAAAAATGTGTACGAAATCCGATTCGATTTTTGGTTTTAAGGTAATATTGAGTGAAAGGTGCTTTCTAATACTTCAATCTCAGCCTGCAACCCCAGTATCCGCCGTGTGCGTCTTCTTCCGTAGAGAAGGAACGTATTATTTCCACGCCAAGACATGACAATATGTTATCCACACCCATGCCGATTTCGTAATATGGTTTGTATTCGCCGTATAGTGCTTTGCCATATACGAATTCGTTCATTCTGTATTGTTTCAAAAAAGGTATCATGTCGGAGAAAAATCCTCCTGAGTTTATTTGCAGAAAACATTGTATGTATTCTTTTCTGTAAAACCGCTTATCGAAAGCAAGAAGGTTGAAACCATAAGTATCTGATATTATTCCGAAAGATTGCATAGGGGTGAAATAAAGCCCTTGGTTAGTATTTCCTATTATCTTTCCGCCTTTCAACATTATATCTGTTGCCATTCTTTTCCCTATGAACAGTCTTTCGGATATTGTAAACGATACTGTGCCGTATGATTTCCTGTAATCATTCAAAAGAAAGTTGTGTGTGTAATTCGCAGAAAGGTTTGTCGGGAGTTCGTTCAAGCGGGAGTTCAGACTTTTTTTGTTCTTTCGTTTCCGTGAGGGACGGAAAAAGATTTCCATTCCTGCGTTCAAATATGAGTAATCTTTATCAAGTGTCTCAAAACTCGTTTCCCCGTCATAGTAAACATTGGAATAAAGATTGCGAAGTCCCACGGCAGGAGAAAATCCGAGACCCGAACGTAATTCGTAAAGGTATGTTATCGAAATTTTACGGTTATAGGAAAGGTAGTAGTTCCTCCATGGAGCGAAGGAATAGTAAAGCACATCATAATTTGCTGTATTAGGCATATAAGTATTGTCTTCGTATGAAAGGGTCAAGGCATTGGCTGGAAAAGCATAAACAGAAGCCGGCTTGCGTTTGAGGCTTATGCCGGCTGAAAGTCCGTATTTGAATTTTTTGTCTTCCGTTCCGTATGCCAAAAGCCACTTGAAACCAAATCTTTTGCTGAATTTGGGATTGGTTCTGCCACTTAATCTCAGTCTTACACCCTCCACGGGATTATAGCTTGCAAAACGCTCTACGGGTCCGAAATCCATGAATCCAATAGAGAGGTAATTGTCGGCGGACAAAAGACCTGAAAATCTCTCCTGCATAAGCAATCTACCTGCTCTTTCCAAGTCCCTTTTGTCTATGGGTGCATATTTTACTTGCGAAAGTCCGCATATAACGGACAACAATGCAAAAATAAAAAACAGTATTCTTTTCATACGCTGTTTATTGCATGTTGCTGCAAGCCAAAGCGGCTGTCGAAAAAGCTGTTTGCAGATTAAAGCCGCCTGTATCGCCATCGAAATCCAGCACTTCTCCTGCAAAGTACAACCCTTTTACTATTTTCGATTGCATGCTTCGGCAATTAACCTGTGATAAATCCACTCCGCCTTTGGTAACTATGGCTTCATACCAACCCATATCCCCTATTATCTCATCTTTATTGTATTTGAGGTATAACATTATCGCTTCTGCGTTGCCGAGCCTGTGTTTCTGTACTTTCAAACTCTCTTTCTGTTTTTTCAACCAAAACTTGTAATCCCGTACGAGAGGTTCCGACAACCATGCTCTCAAAATATTATCCGTACTTTGTCCGACTCGTTCTTGCAAAACCCTGCTTATCTCTTTCTTGAGTTTTTCTTCGCTCAATTTAGGCTTCATATCCACGGATACGAACAGTCTTTCCTTTTTGTAAAGCCTTTCTGCAATCTTACGACTCAGCCGCAATATGACAGATCCTGCAAGGCCGTATTCGTCCAAACTCATATCCCCGAAATCCCTCTCCAATATTTTTCCTTTATCATCAAGAATGCAAACCTGCACATTCTTTACGGTATAATTTTGCAAACTTGCAGGGTGTGCGATTTTTGTCCTTATTCCGACCAAAGCCGGCATTGTGGGAGTGATTTTGTGTCCGGACTGATACGCAAGTCTTATGCCATCTCCATTTGAACCTGTGGCAGGGTAAGATTCTCCGCCGCAACAAAGCAATACTTTGTCGGCATGAAACACATCACCGTCAAAACACCTTACACCTCTGACAGCATTGTTCTCAATCAATATTCTTTCCACGCCCTTGTTGCAAACCAAATCGACATTCTTCGAGGCTTCGATTTTCCTGACCAATGAAAGAAATACATCAAGGCTTTTGCCGCTGCGTGGAAATACTCTGTGTCCTCTCTCTTCAACAAGGGGCAATCCCAAGTCTTCGAAAAAATTTATCGTATCTTGATTCGAGAAAAATGAAACGGCGTTTCGCAAATTTCTTTCGCCGTTTGAACAGCGTGAAAGGAAGTCATTGATTGGCAAAGTGTTTGTAAGGTTGCATCTTCCCTTGCCGGTGATACGCAGTTTCAGTCCTGCTTGTCTCATTTTCTCCAAAACGAGAACCCTTTTTCCTGTACCGCACAAACGTACCGCCGCCATCAAACCTGCGGCACCGCCTCCGATAATCAGAATATCGAACCTGCCGGATTTATTTCTTGGATTCATAACCGAAGATTTGCAAATCCCGTTCGCTGTTTCGCCAATCCTTCTTCACTTTGATAAGCAATTCCAAGAAACATCTCTTTTCCGTGAATGCTTCTATGTCTTTTCTTGCCTCCGTTCCCACTTTCTTTATCATACTTCCGCCTTTACCGATGAGGATTTTCTTTTGGCTTTCTCTCTCGGTATAGATAACAGCTTTTATACGGTTTATTTGCTCATCTTCTTTGAACTCTTCTATTGCCACTTCAGTGGAATAAGGGATTTCTTTGTCATAGAACAACAATATCTTCTCGCGTATGATTTCGCTTACTATGAATCTCATGCTTCGGTCGGTCAGCATTTCCTTGTCATAGTAGGCAGGCGATTCCGGCAAATGGCTTTTCACCAATTCCATCACCCTTTCCATACCCATCGAATGCAAAGCACTGCAAGGGACGACTTCGGCTCTCGGAATTTCTTTCTGCCAATGTTCGATTACTTCGTTAACTTTCTCCTGCGAAGCCAAATCTATCTTATTGATTACGACTATCACAGGAATATTGCTGCGGCATATCTTTTCATAGATGTTCTTGTTCTTTATTTCTTCGCCCATATCCGTAACGACGAGAAAGACATCTGCATCGGACAATGCCCCTTCCACTTGTTGCAACATACACTGTTGTAATTTGTAATGGGGATTAAGTATGCCGGGGGTATCCGAAAAAACTATCTGGAAATCTTCTCCGTTCACCAAGCCCAGAATTCTATGCCGTGTGGTTTGACATTTGCGTGTTATGATGCTTACTTTTTCGCCTACAAGGGCATTCATCAATGTCGATTTGCCCACATTGGGATTACCTATTATATTTACGAAACCTGCTCTATGTTTCATCGTAGATTGTAATTTGTTTGCTATATGATACCTTCGCTGATTAGGTCATGAATATGGACAATGCCCAAATATTTGTTGTCATTGTCGGTAACGACCAACTGTGTGATATGCCATTGTTGCATGAGATTGAAAGCCTCCACGGCGTATGCCTCCGCATTTATGCACTTAGGGTTTCTCGTCATTATACTTTCAGCCTTTTGCTTTCGAGTATCTATCACCTCATTGTTGTTCAACATGCGACGCAAGTCCCCATCGGTTATTATCCCGACAACCTTGTCATTTTCGGTAATGACAGCACAACCCAATCGCTTGCCGGAAATCTCCATTATGCTTTCGGCTATCGATGTGTTTTTGGAGATACACGGTCTTTCGTTCCTCGGATATAAATCTCCGACTTTGAGATAAAGCCTCTTTCCGAGGCTTCCTCCCGGGTGATACTTAGCAAAATCAGCCGCAGTGAAGTTTCTGCAAAACAAGAGACACACAGCCAAAGCGTCTCCCATGACCAACTGAGCCGTGGTACTCGATGTGGGAGCAAGATTATTCGGACATGCCTCCTTTTCGACAAAACAACTTATTCTATAGTCCGCACTCTTCGAGAGATACGAATCTTCGCTTCCCACCATTGCAATCAACTTGTTGCCCATTGCCTTTATCAATGGGACAAGTACCTTTATCTCCGGAGTATTTCCGCTCTTGGAAATGCAAATCACCACATCCTCCGGTTGAATCATTCCCAAATCGCCATGTATTGCCTCTGCAGCGTGCATGAATATGGAAGGCGTCCCTGTTGAATTTAATGTCGCAACGATTTTGTTGCCTATCAAAGCACTTTTGCCTATACCGCTTACGACAACCCTGCCTTTGCAGGCGAACAAAAGTTTTACTACTTCCACGAACTCCTCATCGACATGGTTCAGCAGGTTTTCAATGCAGACTACCTCTGTTCTAATTGTCTGTTTTGCTGTTTCTAAAATCTCGATATCGCTTTTCACCATTATATTTTTCATTCAAAACACCTGTTCTGTGCGAAAAAAGTCGTACTTTTACATACTCAAAACCAGAACAAGCTCGCTCAACATTTTGGCAGCAAAGTTACAAAATATCTGATGAAGCATATTGATACATTGAAGCCTGATTTCAAGGAGGGCATCAATTCGGCACTGAAAAGATTATTCGGATTCGATAAATTCAAAGGTAATCAAGAGAAAATCATAACGTCATTGCTTGATGGCGAAGATGTTTTCGTCATTATGCCGACAGGAGGCGGCAAAAGCCTATGCTATCAATTACCCGCTTTGATTTCGAAAGGCACGGCTATTGTCATTTCTCCATTGATTTCTTTGATGAAAAACCAAGTCGATTTCGTCAGAAGCGTAAGCACCAATCCTGCTATTGCTCATTTTCTCAATTCAACGCTTAACCGACATGAAATAGCACAAGTCAGGGACGACCTTTTGAACGGGCGAACCAAAATATTATATGTAGCTCCCGAGTCTTTGAACAAACAAGAGAACATAGAACTGCTGCAAAGCATACATATAAGTTTCTATGCGATAGATGAGGCACATTGCATTTCCGAATGGGGACACGACTTCCGTCCGGAGTACAGGCGAATACACCCTATAATACAGAATATTTCGGGAGAAATTCCTATAATTGCACTGACAGCAACAGCCACTCCGAAGGTACAACAAGATATATTGAAGAATCTCGAAATCCAAGATGCCAAAATATACATCAGTTCTTTCAACAGACCGAACCTGTACTATGAAATAAGACCCAAGCCGAAAGATGAGATGCAACTGAATAAGGAAATCATACGGTTCATCAACAATCATCAGGCTCAAAGCGGCATAATCTATTGCCTCAGCCGTAAAAAGGTGGAAGAATTGACCGAAACACTCGTCGTCAACGGCATAAAAGCTTTACCATATCATGCAGGCTTGGACGCAGGCATGCGGGCGGCAAATCAGGATATGTTCATACGTGAAGAGATAAACGTGATTGTCGCAACAATAGCTTTCGGAATGGGAATAGATAAGCCGGATGTGCGATATGTCATACATTACGACATGCCGAAAAGCCTTGAAGGGTACTACCAAGAGACCGGAAGAGCGGGTCGGGACGACGGAGAGGGAATCTGCATTGCCTTTTACGCCGAGAAGGACATGGAAAAGTTGGAAAAATTCCTTACCGACAAACCCGTGTCCGAAAGAGAGGTTACCCAGCAACTGATAGACGAGACAGTATCATACGCAGAGAGTTCCCAGTGCAGGCGTAAGATTTTGTTGAAATACTTCGGAGAAGATTACGAAAAGGAGAACTGCGGAAGTTGCGATAATTGTGTTCACCCCAAACCTCTTATCGAGGCAACCGATGCCGTAAAAGAATTCATCAATGTGGTAATCGAGACCAAGGAACAATACAAACCTGCGTATATAGTCAAGATTCTGGTAGGTGAAATCACGGCAGAGATAAAAACAAACCGACATCACAAGTTGGATGTCTTCGGAGCAGGAAAGGAGTATCCCGAAACCTTTTGGAAAGCCGTTGCAAGGGTTTGCATCATCAAGAATCTCCTGAAAAAAGACATTGAAAAATACGGACAACTGAAACTTACGCAGGAGGGTGTCGACTTCTTGAAGCGACCTTTCCCGATACAGGTTCCCATGGATAGGGATTTCAGCGAAGATAGCGAAGAAGTACAACCAGTCAGCGGCTCGAATGCTTCTTCCGACCCTGTTTTGTACAATATGTTAAAGGAGATACGTAAACAGACTGCGGATAAGGAAGGGGGATTACCTCCGTATGTGATATTCGAAGACCGTTCTCTTATGGATATGTGCGTGCAATACCCTATAACTTCGGAGGAATTAAAGAATATTACAGGCGTAGGAATTCATAAGGCACAAAAATATGGCAAGCCATTCATCGAAGCAATAAAGTCTTATGTCGAAGCAAACGATATAACACGACCACAGGATTTGGTAATCAAGTCTGTCGTCAACAAGTCGGGGCTGAAAGTCTTCATCATAAAAAGCATTGACAAAAAACTCCCTCTGGAAAGCATAGCCGAATCGAAGAATATGGATGTCGATGAGTTGCTTACAGAGATAGAAAGCATAGTCTCCTCAGGCACAAAACTCGATATAAGCTACTACATCGAAGAAAACATAGATCCGGAACATCAAGAGGAAATAAATGCCGCCCTTATGGACATGGAAACAGATGATGTGGACGAAGTATTGGAGGAACTCGGAGAGAACGAATACACAAAAGAAGAAGTAAGACTGATGCGAATACAGTTTTTGACAAAATACGGACAATAAGATCATGGAAAGAATAGCAAGTCTCGGATTATTGGAGAAACATCTTAGCCAAAATCCCCGATTGCAATGTATAATAATTGCCGATGGCAATACTTTGGAACATTGTTTGCCGAATTTGATTTATAATGTAGGCTCTTTAAGCGATGCACAAATCATAGAATTGGAGCCCGGAGAAAACTCCAAAGACTTCGAAACCTATCAATCGATTATAGAAGCCCTTATGGAGCAAGGAGCCGACCGAGATACCAAGTTGATTGCCTTGGGCGGCGGGGTCGTCTGCGATATTGCCAACTTCGTAGCCGGTACCTTCAAAAGGGGCATAGGAACGTATCTTATCCCTACCACGACACTTGCCATGGTTGATGCAGCCATAGGAGGCAAATGCGGCTTGAATGTGCGAAACGTAAAGAACCAGATAGGTTTGTTCCATGAGGCAGAACTCGTTTGCATAGACAATGAATTTTTGAAAACGCTGCCTGCAAGACAAATAGAAAACGGAGCCGTCGAAATGTTGAAAACCGCTTTGATTTCGGACAAAGCCCTTGCTCTCGCAATGATGCAAACATCTCCTTTGAAAATCGGAACCGACCGGAGGTTCATCAAACAGTGCATAAAGATAAAACAGAACATAGTCAAACAGGACAAGTTCGACAGGTTTGAAAGGAAACTCCTAAACTTCGGTCATACCATAGGCCATGCCATCGAAAGCCTTGCATTGGAAAACGGCAAGGATTTACTGCACGGAGAAGCCGTAGCCTCGGGAATGTATTACGCAGCCGCCCTTTCAAAAGACATAGGGGTCGATAACCGAAAACTTTTGCAGAACTACCTTTCCACCTATTACGAAATAGAGAAAATCTCCGATGCCATACCCGAATTGTTCGATTACATGAACAACGACAAAAAGAACAAGAACGGACACTGCAATTTCGTACTCTTGGAAGACATAGGAAAGGGTATTTACGACCAAGTCATATCAAAAGAAGATATAATCAGAGCCATATCATAAAACGTATGACCGTTTCGGCAAAGCAAAGCGGCGAAAGAAAAAATTCTTTCGCCGCTTTGCTTTTTTCTTTCGGCGTTTTATTTTCGTGCTTTCCTATATGTATTCGTCGGCTTTGTATCCCGAGTGTTTCCGCATGCGTATCAGAATGCGGAAATCGACATTTCTTGCAATGTCTCGGGGTAGCATGTATTTCTCAACCGAGAGTATAGGAAGAGTATAGGCGATAAAACCCTCCGACGAACGATGTTTCGACTGTTCTCCTTGTGCAAAATCGGATAAATCCTCATGTAAAATTTTTTTTCTCGGAGCTTAAGTATCGAAAAAGGGGCTTTTTACACCCTGAAAAGCCCCTTTTTATATCGCAAAAAGCCCCTTTTTCTCACCATATACTCCGAGGAAAATTTCTTCCGCACCGCTTTTTTTATTTTCCGGTGAGGTTTTCTCGGACTCAGACTTATCTACCTCACGGTAAATCGACGCTTTTTGCAGCGCTTCAACGTATGGTTACAATGTATTTCTCAATCAGTCCGAGCGGATGGTAGCTCTCCTTTGCTTTTCGCAAGCCCTCCAAGCCGAGGTCTTCTTCACGATTTATGTAAATGAAGTTTGCCGGCAGGTGTTCTGCCATTTGTTGGTTTATCATGGCGAACGAACCTTCGAGGTTGCGGTTCGCCTTTTCTATATGGGTGTCGAACGTTTCACTGTTTATGCGACTGCCTATGCTGAACGCCGCAATATTTCCGCCAACTCTTATCATGCCTGCAAAAATGCCCAATCCCTCCATATTGGAAAGCAGATATTCGACAACTCTCCTTTCCTTTCGATAATCCGACAGAAGTTCAGGGTGTCGCAAAGCAGCCTCTTCTATCCATTTATTCTCAAAAGCAAGACATTCCGATACGTTTTCCGGCTTCACGACTTCAAATTCCCAATCGTAAAGCGACTTGAATTTGTTTATGTGGTTGCGTTTCGGTTGATACTTCCTTCCTTTGAGATTTTGCAAATCCTCTCTCGAATACAGGTAATCGAAAAAATCACGTCTCAAAACGGGGGCAAATGCTCCCTGAATGCTTTCCGGCGGCACTGTATCGCCGCATATAAGCATCATGATAAAGCCTCTTTCACGTGCATCGTCTTTCAATAGTTTCAAAACTTCGTTTTTGTTTCCATCTCCCAAGGGATAATGGTAGCAGATTGTTTTCTCATCGAAATATATCCTTACGGCAAGGCAGTCTTCTACCACTGCATATTCCCCATGGTACAGGAATGAATACGCACAAAGATTGGCAAGCGAAGATTCCGCATTTTTGATTTGCGGCATAAGGTCATGAAACCGCTCGAAGAGCAATCTGTCTTGCGGAGTTGCTGTTTTGAAATCGATCATGGCTCGAAATTTGGCTGCGAAATTACGAAAATAATTACCTTTGCAGTTCATTGGGACTTTGAGTAACACGATTCGGAGACCTGCGGTTTAATTGCCGTAAGTTGTTTCTCCGTAAATCGTATTTCAAACAACGATTTATGAAGGTCGAAATAGAAGAAAATGCAGGTTTCTGCTTCGGTGTGGTATCGGCGATAGAGACCTGCGAAAGGGAATTGAAACAAGAGAAGGAGCTTTACTGCATAGGAGACATTGTGCATAACAGCGAAGAGGTCGATAGGCTGAAAAGGCTGGGACTTCGCATAATAGACAAGGAAGATTTGAGCAACTTGAAAGATTGCAAGGTCATGATACGGGCTCACGGCGAGCCTCCTTCTACTTATAAGACTGCCGAAGAAAACCATATCAGCATTATAGATGCCACGTGTCCCATTGTGCTTAAATTACAGAAAGATGTGAGGAAAGGCTACTTGGAGATGAAGGAATGCGGAGGCCAAACAGTGATTTTCGGTAAGAAAGGACATGCGGAAGTCGTAGGCTTGGAAGGGCAAACCGACAATACAGCCATAGTGGTAAGCAAAACAGAGGATTTGAACGATATAGACTTCACCAAACCCCTGCATATATTTTCTCAAACGACAAAAAGCAGAGAAGACTTCATGTTCTTGGTCGAACAGATACGCCGGAGAATGAAAGCGAACGACAATGAGGAGAATTTATTCGTTACGGACAGCATTTGCAAAAGAGTCGGGGCAAGAAGCAAAACCCTGTTGGAATTTGCCGACAGCGTGGATGCAGTATTGTTTGTCAGCGGCAGACATTCCTCAAACGGCAAATACCTGTTCCGTCTCTGCAAAGACCACAAACAGGAGACCTATTTCATTTCCGGCAAACAGGACATAGACTTGGCGGAAATGCGAAAATATGAGACCATAGGCATAAGCGGAGCAACCTCCACGCCTATGTGGTTAATGGAAGAAATAAGGAATTATGTACTTGAAGCATCTGAAAATAGCGAACTTTAAGAACATCTCCTCTTTTGACGAAGACTTTGCGGCAATCAACTGCTTCGTTGGGGATAACGGCGTAGGGAAAACCAATATCTTGGATTCCATACACTACCTCAGTTTTTGCAAAAGCTATTTCGGTCAAAACGATTTCGATTCCATAAAAAAAGGTGAAAACTTCTTCTCGATCAGCGGATTATACGAGGGTAACAATACGACGGAAAACTATCTCTGTTTATTGCAAAAGAACGGAAAAAAAATAATGCGGCATTCCGATAAGGCATATCAAAGACATTCCGACCATATCGGCAGATTGCCGGCAGTAATCATCACTCCCAACGATCATAGCCTGATAGACGGCAGCAGCGAATCGAGAAGGAAATTCATCGACATTACCGTTTCTCAACAAGATAAGCTCTATCTGAAAACACTGATACGCTACAATAAGGCGGTGGCTCAAAGAAACCGCATGTTGAAAGACTATAAGGCAGGCGGCTGTCTCGATATGATAAGTTTGCAGATAACAGAAAACCAGATTACTTCCTATGCCGAGGAAATCCAAAGAAAAAGAAAAGAATTTTTTGTCGATTTCGCCACGCCCTTTTCGGCATATTACAGTCATATAAGCGGCGACAGGGAAGCGGTAAGCATAGAATACAAAACATACGAAGGTATTTTGTCGGACTTATTGCTTCGAAACAGAGACAAGGATTTGGCTGTCGGCTACACCACAACAGGCATTCACAAAGATGATTTGTTGTTTTGCTTATCGCAAAACCCGATAAAGAACTTCGGTTCGCAAGGTCAGCAAAAGACTTACCTGCTTGCATTGAAACTTGCACAGTTCGACTACCTTTGCAACAAACTCAGGGAAAAGCCAATCATCATGATAGATGACATTTTCGACAAATTGGATTTCAACAGAGTCAATACGCTGCTGCAACTCTTGAAGAAAGAACAATTCGGTCAGGTATTCATAACGGACACTCACCCCGACAGAGTAGAAACGCTTATAGACGAAGCACTGAAAGAGCGGACAAAAATATTCAGACTATGATTTATCGGAACGGGAAGTATAACAATTACGGGAAAAAGAAGAGAGGAGCTGCGGAAGCAAAAGAACTGCCATTGAAAAACGTCTTGCAATCATGGTTCGATGAGCATGAAATACCTTCGGACTTCAATGCGGCGGAAATAATTGCTGCATGGGAAGACCTGACCGGCGATTTGGTGAAGAAACTGACCAAAAAGGTTTTTGTCGAAAACAAGACACTTTACGTTTATGTCAATTCGCCTGCTTTGAAAACAGAGTTGATGATGATTCGCAGCGAATTGTGCGAGAAACTCAATGGTAGGCTTACCGGAAGCAGGGTAAAGGCGATAATAATAAAGTAAACCGGTATGCTTTCTTTCAAATCGCTTCTGCAAAATCCCGTAATCAAAAAGAGCCTATCGCTTTTCTCAACCGATGTATTGGTCAGAGGAGCCAATTTCCTGCTCATTCCGGTTTTTCTTCACCTGATGACAAAGAACGACTTCGGCGTTTACGGCTATCTCTACAACTTTGCGATGACTTGCTCTGTCATTCTCAACCTCGGATACCACAGTGCTTTACCCAAACTATACATCGAGACGTCGGAAAACAGGAAAGACAATGCTTCCATGCTGTTCACATTAAGCATAAGTCTGTTCGGGTTTCTTGCATTCATATTTGCATTGTTCTATATCACCGATGCCGACTATGCTTTCTTCAATATCGTCAACAACAGCAAAGATGTGCAATTCGATTACAGGTCTTATCGTCCGTATCTCTTCATTGCACTCGCCTCGATGATATTCTCCAATTTTCTCACCTATTATTTCATATCGGCAAAGAAGATAAAGAATATACAAGCCTTCAATCTGATAAGGATGTTTGTCTGTAATATTGCCGTTATAACGGTATTGTATCTCAGCAAAGACACCGATAAGGTTTTGCTCCGTTTGAGCATAACATACGTAACGGAGTTCCTGTTGTGCTGTGTGTTCGCAAGAAGTTTCATAAAAGAGATTTGGTGCAAGTATCGCAAGGATTACATGCTTCGAGCATTGAAAATAGGCTTGCCGCTAAGTTTTGTGGGACTTGTAAACTCGGTTGTGAACTTCGGAGACAAACAATTCATCATGCTTTACTGCGGAAGCGAAGCCATGGGGGCTTATAACCTTGCCTCTCTTTTGGCAACAATACCTTTAATCGTCTTTCAATCGTTCAATTTCGTATGGTTGCCTGATTTTCTCGGAGAAAAGAACCTTCAAACCCTTAAAAAGAAAAATGACCGCAATGCAAAAATAATCTTATCCGTACTTTTGCTGCTTTCCATTTTCATCTGGTTCGGTTCATACCTGCTTTTGCAATGGAATATCTTCCCTCGCAATTATGGAGAGATAACAAGCTACCTGCCTATGCTACTGCTTTCGCAGGTCTTCGCAGCACTAATCCTATATTACTTCAATTATTTCACCTATTTCGAGAAAACACATATACCGATGGTTATTTCCGTATGCGGAGCCTTTGCAGGATATTTGCTCTACTCACTTTCGGCGGAAAAATTCGGAGCAATAGGAATATCGACTTCGATTGCTGTAATCAACATTGCAATAACGCTGCTCTATATCATCTTTTCCAATCACTATATCAACAAGAGAATTAAAGCAACAGCCTGATTGAAATTCGTTCGGAACTTATTCGCAACGGTATAAAAAGAAAAGAGATTTGGTAACCCAAATCTCTTTTCTCCTTTCTTTGAAGCGCCCCCTTTAGGACTTGAACCTAAGACCCCATGATTAACAGTCATGTGCTCTAACCAACTGAGCTAAGGAGGCTATCAAACATTCATCCTTATGAAAACGAGTGCAAAGGTACACCAAAAACCAATACCCACCAAATTTTTCGGCAACTTTTCTTGACGATTTATCGCAACACACTGATAAACACCGAAATATTTTTCAATTTCAGATACTTTTTGACGACTAAACTCTCGTGAAATGCGGTAAATCTGCGAGCTGTAATGAATAATAGAGATAAAAAACAAAAGAAACCGCACAAAAATTGTTGACTCGACTTCTTCTATTTCGTGATGTTTGAAGCTTTCCAACGAATTACTCGCCTATCAATTTCTTCGTTGTGTTCCGAGCATGATGATATAAACGCCATCGGTCATATCGCAAAAACCTATTCATAAAGTCTCCTGAACGATTTGCGAGTGAATGCTTTTACACTCTCATCATCGAGATCAAGAATTTGAAGTGGCGAGTTTTTCTGCAATATCTCTAATTCCACAATAAGAAATCCTTCACAGAGTTCGAATGCAATGCGAATATCATTACCCCTGTCTGTATTTTACAGCATTGGAGCGATTGTGCCGCCGAGTACAATGGTGTCTTGTCCGTCGTAAACCACAGCATCTTGTCCTGCCATGGGAGCAAAGACTGGTTGTTCAAAGTCTATGCGTATGCTTTCGGGAATTTGCATGGTGTCAATCGTCTTATCGTTATTGCCGGTCATGTAGAGAAAACCGAAAGTTCCTTCGTCCTTACCTCTTATCTTGATAAGAAAGCGTTGTTGCGAAGAGGACGATAGGACTTTCTCCACTTGGTGAATGTGAATATCCTTCAAATGGAGGTGCTTTGCGAAACACTCCTCTTTCTTACCGGCTATTATTGTATTGCTTTGCGGAATAAGTTTGCAGACATAGAGCTTTTCTGTTGTATTCAGGCCTTTCCATTGACCTATCGTATAAAAAGGATAACCGTTATGGGTTCCAACTTTATTACCTCTTTCATCTATTACCTCACCTCCCGATAAGGCTTCCACTTCCGGCAGTTCCTCTCTCAGAAACTCGCTGTATGATTTTCCCTCCGTGAAGCATAGTCCGTAGCTTTCCCTTTGTGCAGCAACATCATGCAATCCGTTTTCAGCTGCATATCGTTTTACGTCTTGTTTCAGTCTCTCGCCAAGAGGCAACAACAATCGTGAGCGTTGCTCCCTGCTCAGACGATAAAGCATATAAGATTGGTCTTTCCATCTGTCCTTTGCCATTCGGATAAAATGGTCGTTTCCGTTTCGTGCAAGCCTTGCATAATGCCCCGTTGCCACATAACGTATATTCATCTTGTCGGCAAAGGACAGCAAAGCTGGAATTTTCAATTCGGCATTGCAGTGTGTGCAAATATTCGGGGTACGTGCGGCGAGGTACTCTTGCTTTAGTTTCTCCATGACTTTGTAGCGAAAGTCTTTTCTGACATCTTCCACATATAAAGGAACGGAAAACCTTGTACATACCTCTTGCAGAAGCGTCAAATCCTCCTTATCTCCGCATGTATGCAGATGCAAACCTATCACATCTAACTCTTCACGCAAAAAAAGAGCGGCGGAAAGACTGTCAACTCCGCCGCTTAAAGCCAATACGACCTTTTCTTTCATTTAATAGAGCGTTTACTTTCCGATTTTTTCTTTGTTCAAAACGGAATGAACGGCTTTCAATCCCTCCTTATCGGCAATGATTTTTATATCCGTCTTTGGCTCTGTAATCACTTCCGCCTGCCCGTCGGTGTTTTCCTTTACGGATTTTATGGCATTGGGATTGACATAAAGATTATTCTTTTCGTTCAAACGGATAAGGTAATTCCCGTCCGTGCAATCAAGTATTTGGTCGTACGAATTGAAACATGTCAATCTCTCTCCGTTTGACAATACAACGCATGTTTGTTTTCCCAATGGATAAAGACAAACGATTTCTTCGGCTGCAATCCCCCTTTCCTTATCTCTCAATCGCAGGATTATCTTGTCGGAAATCAATACATCGGCTTTCCAAACCTGCACTCTCATCTTCCGTTTCGCTTGATCGGTGTAAGTCCACACTCCGTCCTTCTTGCCTGACGAGTATTGTCCCTCAATTCTTGGCTGTTTATCGGAGTAATAATTCCGATAATCACCCTCTTTCACGTCATCAACGTAGGTATATGTCTGAAATCCCTCGGCATAAAGATACTTGTAATTCTCCCCGTTCTTTTTGCCTTTCTTGTAATTGATTTTCTCCAACACATTTCCCTTGGTGTCCCATATCGTTTCCTCACCCTCTTTCAGCCCCTCCTTGTATGTTTCTTTGCTTAGAAGTTTGCCATCGACAGAGTAATAACTCCAAACACCGTTCTTTTTCTTGTTGAGATACTCTCCGCTGCTCATGACCTGCCCTTTGCGATAATACACTTCGCAGTACCCCGTCTTGCAATCGCCCTTATAGCTTATTTTCTCTTTCAAACTGCCGTCCTTATTATAGTACTTGAAGTCCCCTACCTCGCAATCGTCCTTGAACTCACCCTCATACTTCAACTTTCCGTCGGAATAAGTCTTCGACCAGCGCCCCTGCTTCCTGCCTTTCGCATCGACATTGTTCTGAGCATTCGCATCGACGAGGGCAAATAACAAGCCCGTCAACAAAAACAAACTACTTAACTTTCCTATTCTTTTCATATTCCATGTATTTAGCAAATTCCAAAAGCGAACCGAACCTTAAATCTATCCTTTCAGGGTGTCTGCGGGCTTCCTCGCAGTTATCGGATATGTGAACGGTGTGCATCTTCAGCCTTTTCCCGAAAACCAAATCGCTGAGGCTGTCTCCGACCATTATACTGTCCTTGAAATTTATCATCGGGAACATTTTCTTTGCTTTCAAGCCCATTCCCACCGACGGCTTCCTGTCGAAGGGATTGCTCTTGGCGAGTTGAGGACAGTGAAAAACATAATCCACTCTTCCTCCTGCGTTTTGAATTTCCGTTCTCATCTTCCCGCATATCGCCTCGAAGTCCTCCTCGCTCATAAGCCCCTTTCCTATGCCTTGTTGATTGGTTACGATTACTATCTTGTCGAAATACTTTGCGAAAATCGCAAAAGCCTCCGGCACTCCCTCCAAAAAGCGGAACTCTTCGGGTGTTTGAATGTAGCCTCCGTGCTTTCGCACATTTATAACCCCGTCTCTGTCCAAGAACAAAGCCGTTGCCTCACTCGGTTTCCTCATTTCCCTTCTCCTTTTCCGAATAAACTCTCTTCGACAAGCTGACAGATGATATGACCTATCATTATGTGAGCCTCCTGTATGCGAGGCGTGTCGCCGGAAGGCACGTCTATAAGAATATCGCTTCGTTTTCCCATTTCTCCGCCACCCTTTCCCGTCAGTGCAATAACGAATGCGTTTTTCTTTTTGGCGGTTTCGAATGCGTTAACCACGTTACGGGAATTGCCTGAGGTGGACAGACCGACCAGAACGTCGCCTTCATCGCAGAAAGCCTCGACTGCCCGTGCGAAAACCAAGTCATACGAATAGTCATTGGCCACTGCGGTCAGGTAAGAAGTGTTTACATGCAACGCTTCCGCCGCAAGAGGCGGGCGATCGAAGTAAAACCGTCCCGAAAGCTCCGCCGCCAAATGCTGAGCGTCGGAAGCACTTCCGCCATTGCCGCAAAAGAAAACGCGATGCCCCTTTCTAAAAGCCCCGCTTATCGTTTCCGCAGCCTTTTCCACCCTTTCCAACAACGCAGAGTTCTCTGCGATTTCCCTTTTAAGCTCTATGCTCTGTTCGATTATGCTTTTCGTCTTCATCATTCAAGTTCAGTTCTTTCTCAATCAAATAAACGTTCCTCGTAGGCGAGTTTCTGCCAATCAGTTCCGCCACAAATCCGGTCAGAAACAGCTGTGTTCCCAACACAATCGTAACCAATGCCAGATAGAAATAAGGAGAATCGGTAACCAAACGCATCATCTCTCCGTTATTCAGGGCAACCAGCTTCTGAATTCCCAGAACCATTGCCGAGATTATGCCGACAAAGAACATCAAACTGCCCAATAAGCCGAAGAAATGCATGGGTTTCTTTCCGAATTTGGAGACGAACATTATCGAAATCAAGTCCAAGTACCCGTTTACGAAGCGATTCATTCCGAATTTGGAGACTCCGAACTCCCTTTTCCTATGTTGAACGACCTTTTCGCCGATTTTATTGAATCCTGCCCACTTTGCAATCACGGGAATGTACCTGTGCATCTCGCCATAGACCTCGATCGACTTCACAACCGCCCTTTTGTAAGCCTTCAAGCCGCAATTGAAATCGTGCAACCTTATTCCCGAAAGCAATCTCGTCGTTGCGTTGTACAGTTTCGAGGGAATATTCTTCGCAATCGCCGAATCGTACCTCTTTTTCTTCCAACCCGACACCAGATCATAGCCTTCCTCCATTATCATTCGGTACAATTCCGGCACTTCATCGGGACTATCCTGCAGGTCAGCGTCCATTGTAACCACCACATCGCCCTCTGCATGCTCGAAACCGACGTTCAACGCCGCCGATTTGCCGTAATTACGTCTGAATTTCACCCCTTTGACACAGGGATTCGCCGAAGAGAGCCGCTCGATCGCCCTCCACGAGCCGTCTTTGCTCCCATCATCGACCATTATCACCTCATACGAAAAGCCGTTCGCCCTCATCACCCTGTCGATCCACGCTTCGAGATGCGGAAGCGACTCTTCCTCATTGAATAACGGCACAATTATCGATATATCCATTCCTTTAACGATTTGATTTCATTCATTCACAATCCGATTCCGCCGATTTGCAACGTAAATTCCTCCTTTTCCGAAAGAAAAACGCAAGAACCGCAGCCCAAACCGCCGAAAACGCACCACCAATCAAGGCAACCGAGAACGCAATATAGGAAGGCCGAACCGTTTCCATGAGCTTCTCCTCGCTCAAACCGCCGTTCGCCACCTGCCTTCTCTGCAAATCCAAACACCTTTGCTGCATTTCGGCATCTATACCTATAATATATATGTACATAAAGGCGGAATAAATCATCAATCCCACGATTGCCGTCAGCCAAACGAAGGAAAACCGCCCCAAAAAGCCCGCTTCCCTGCCCTGAACCGAGCATTTGAAACGCCAAAAGCACAAAGCACAAACGGCAAACAGCACTCCGCAATCCGCAAACCCCATCGGAGCCGCCGCAGGCATCGAAACCCACCACCGAACGACCAAAAATACCGACAAAATCACCCCAATCAAAATGCCATACCGCAGAACCAAGCCACCAAAGCCCCTTTTCACACTCTGCAAACCGTCCTTTTCCTTATTCATCGCACCGTATTTATACTGCAAAACCGCCTAAACACAACCTAATCCCGCCCGTTTCCGTTACCATTATCGAACGTTCCCGATCTGCGATTGCCGTTTCTCGTAAACACAAAGGCTATCAACAAAGAGTAAAAGAAGTTACCCAAGAAGTCGAAAAAGAAGTTCGAGAACACGAAAGCCGCTTCCACAATCCTATAAACGCCGTCATCATTCAGCACATCGGCGTAATCGCCATACCCATCCGCCAGAACAGCCATCTGATTCAAGGCATCCTGAATCAAAGAAGGATTGATTTTCGCAATCAAAACCACCGTATATAAAGTAAAGAAAAGCGACATCACAAGGCTAACAAGCGACAATAAACCCAAGGAACGACCGAAACCCGGTTGCAAAGAAGGATTATCACGCCTGAATTTGGTGTAAACGAAAATCAAAGACGAAATAACGATAAGCGAATACGCCAAAGTCCGGAAGAAATTCCCCGAAAAATGAAGCACCGCACTCAGGATTTGAAACAGAAATACGCCGCATCCGAACACCGAACCCCAATAAAACGCAAACCTCGAAAAGCCCTTTTTCATTTCACGACACCGTTTTTATCACCCGCAACAGCCGAAACAGAAACACAAACAACCCGTTCCGCATTGCAATTCAACGAGCAAAGATACCACATTCCCGCAAAACACACACAGCAAAAACCGATATTTCTTTACAAAAACAACATAAACCGACAAGAATGCGAAAATTTTCCGACACCGATCAGCCCGTTGCCGATGCCGAAACGGCACATTCTGACACGGATTTCTCGTTTCGCAACACCGTTTCCACGTATACGACATGTTTTCAAGCATTTTCAAACCATCGCAGCAGCCTTTCAAGCATAAGAAAAAGCACTTTCCAATGTCTGAAAAAACACTTTCCACACCCGAAAACGCCGAATTATCGTCCGAAAAAAAGCAATCCTACTTCAAAAACACCACCATCAATCATCGAAAACTTCAAAAAAATAATTCATTTACGCAATAATCGAACACAAAACAACGTTATTCGAGAAACAAAAGCAAATGTTCCGACAGCGGAACGCAGTAATAACAATCAAATAACACAGTTATGCCCATAGGATACGTAAAAGTAAAGAGACTGATTTCGGTCGGTCGCAATCCGGGAGAGAAGTTTTTGGCACGCATTTTCAGGGAAAAGCCAATCGGATTAAGCGAAATCGCAAAACGAATAGCCGATCATTCGGCATTAAGCGAGGGCGATGTAATGTCGGTATTGAAGAATTTCGAGAGCGAAATGATGTATTCCCTCTCGCAAGGCAAAGCAATACAGTTGGGAATTCTCGGAAACTTCACGCCTGCCATCAGATCCAAAGCCGTAGATAGTGCAGATGCAGTCACGGTTGACACGATTCGAGGCGTGAAAGTGAACTTTCGCCCCTCCACAGAGCTGAATACACAGATGAAAAAGGCAGGATTCAGATTGGTCGATCTCTCTGTCGGAGGCCTGCAAGAGTAAAAACGCAACTCGAAAACGAAGATCGGAAAACGAAAAACGAAGAAAACGTAACACGAAAAGCAAATAACACTCGTGTTAAGTTTGAATTGATTGCGTCCGACGCAAGTCGGAAGGAGGCGGATACGAAGTCCGCCTCTTTCATTTCCTCACTTCCCGACACCATTCCCCCCATTCCCAACCGAATTCCCTCGCTTTCACACACCATTACCCCGTTTTACGATACCATTCTCCCCCATTCCCAACACCATTACATCGTTCCACGACATAATTTCACATTTTTCCGAATACGATAACGACAAATCCCGGCACAAACAACCCGCTTCCGAACACCATTTCGATATTTCCATTACACCATTACCCCATTTCCCAACACCATTTCATCGCTCAAAAACATAATTTCACCTTTTTCCGAATGCGATAACGACAAATCCCAGCACAAACAACCCGCTTTCCGAACACGAATTCCACGTATCACACTGATTTTTCGGCTGTTTCAATCCTCGAAATCCATGTTTCCCGTGTTCAACGCAGCGAATTGTATTGTTGATTTCGGCGGTTGGTGGTGCGGAAATGGCGGTTGGTGGTGTGGTTGCGGGGTTTTAGTGTTTGGTTTCTTTATGATTTAGTGGTGGATGCGGCGTTCGGAAATTTGTAAATTTCAATTTCTTTAACTCGATACGGCGTTTCTTTTTCGCCGAGGGCCGTTTTGCCGTGAATTATGCGAAATATAAGGAGTTGAGTAAGGCGTTGTCAATCAGGGCTTTCGGCGTTTCGGAGTCGGAAAACGCCGTTTTTCGGATGGAAAAACGCCGAATTCGAGGTGAAAAAACGCCGTTTTCACCATCCGAAAACGCCGTTTTTCTCTTTAAAAACGCCGTTTTCTCAAGAAAAAACGGCGTTTTCCAACCGGGGGTCTTCGATTTTGTGTTGAAAAGTGCCGTTTTCCGTTTTTCGGACGGCGAAATGTGTGTTAAATTCTGCCGAAAGCTCGGTTTTACTTTCCTGTTTTGCGGTTAAGGTTTGGGGATTGCGGTGTGTGAATTTTGTGAAATGATTGTTGTAATTCGTCTTTTTGCGTGGTTGAAAGGGGCGAAATTGGTGGTGGAATGCGGGGTTTTGTGGTTGGAAACGGGGGTTGTTGTGTGGGGAATCGGGGGTGTTTGAGGTGGGTTTGTTTCGTTTTCGGCTTAAAAAAAAGGAGGGACGTCTCACGACGTTCCCATGTTAAAGAAAATATTAGTCGATTTCAGGCTCGACTTACCTTTTTGTATTTTGTCTTTTGATGTTTTTGCGATGCAAAGGTAGTGTTTTTTTTGTTCATACGGGTGTTTTCGTGGCGAAAAAGTGGTGTTTTTTTTTGTTCATTGCGGCGAATGCGTGGTCGGGAACGGGGGGGTTATGGTTCAAATGCGGGGTTTGCGGTATTTGAGAAAGCCGTAAAATTCTATTGCAAAGGTCGTTATGTAGGAGGCGGTGGCTGTTATTATGGCTCCGTTCAGGCCGTATCGTGGTATGAGTCGGAGGCCTGCGAGGAGGGTGACGGCTAATCCGAGGAGGGAGGCGGCGGTGCTGATTTTGAAATTGCCGCGTGAGTAGAGGTATTGGCTGAAATTGCTTGACAGACTGAGCATCAGGGTGCCGAAGGCGAGCTTTCCGATGGTGATTCCTGTGTCTTGGAAGTCGTTTCCGAACAAATGGGTGTAGATTTCCTTTGGAAGGAGGGCGAGAAGGAGGAGGGCAAGGAGGGTGAAAAGGGCGTTTGCGAGGGTCATTTTCCATGTTATGCGTTTGGATTTCCGGTCGTCGGGGTTGTTGGAGAGGGTGGAGTATTGTACCAAGGCGAGGCTTGTGCCGAAGAGCATGACGCTTTCGCTCAGGCTTACGGCGTTTGAGTAGATGCCTACGAGGCTTGTGCCGCAGGTATAGCCTATTATGTAGTAGGATAATCGGTAGTTGAGGCTTTGGGCTATGGTGCCTGCTTGTTTGGTTACGCCGAGTTGAAGGAGGGTTTTGAGGGTTTGAAACAGTCGATGGGGGGTTTGGCGTCGGATTTGGAGGTATTCGTGCCGCAGTTTCGCCGTTCCGTAGAGGAGGGAGGCTGTGTAGGCGAGGGCGATTGCCTGTATGCAGTCTTGGATTGTGTCGAATCGCGAGGTGATATATAGTATTAACAGGTATAGAAAGCTGAGGAGGGGGTAGAGGATTTTGAGGGTGTTGGCTTGGGTTATCTGCTGTTTGCCGAGGAGGATGTACTGGTTTACTTCGCTGATTGCTGCCATTGCTCCTATCCAAATGCAGGATTGTATGTGGGGAAGGGTGTTTGCGGGGAGGAGAAGGGCAAAAAGACTGAGTGTTACGGCCGTTATCAGTATCCATAGGAGGGAGACGGTGAGCAGTTCGGGCGTTTTCTTCCTCGGGGTCAGGTAGATGAGGGTGGAGTTTCCGATGAGTGTGAAGATGAGTAACAGTACATATATATTATATATGAGCATTGCTTGTTCGCCTTTTCCGCCGCTTCCCAATGCTCTGCTGACGATTATGAGGGTCAGAAAGCCGAAAAGGGCTGCGGAAAATTTCGTTATGAGGGTGTTGAGTATGCTTTTGAACATGGTTTTCAGCGGAAACGGGTGCAAAGGTAAGCGTTTTTGGCGGGAAAAGCAGTAATTTTGCAACTGTTTTCAGGTCGATTTACGATGGCAGAGAGGGCTTTTTTGTTCGATTTCGACGGTGTGTTGGTCGATACGGAGTTTTATTATACGGAGTTTTGGCGTAAGCAGGGGTTGAAGTACTTTCCCGAGATTGCGGACTTTGAGCTTGTAATCAAGGGTCGAAGTCTCAAAACGATTTATGCGGAATATTTTGCCGACAAACCGGAGGCTCGCAAGGCGGTAACGGAGGAATTGAGGGTGCAGGAGCAGGGTATGGTATATGAATACATCGCAGGGGCGGAGGATTTTGTCGAGGCGTGCGGCCGAAGCGGCAAAACGGCTTTGGTTACGAGCAGTTCGCAAAGCAAAATGGAGAATGTGTATCGTGCATTGCCGCATTTGAAGGCGTGTTTCGGCTCGATTGTGACGGCGGAAGACGTGAATGAAAGCAAGCCTTCGCCGGAATGTTACCTCAAAGCTGCCGAAAGGTTGGGCGTGAAAGCTCGTGATTGCATCGTATTCGAGGATTCTCTTGCCGGAATAAGGGCCGGAAAGGCTGCGGGAATGAAGGTAATCGCCCTTGAAACGACCCTGAGCAGGGAGGAACTTGCGGGGAAAGCGGACATGATAATCCCGAATTTCGTCGGCATAACGCCGGAAAGCATCATCGAAACGATGTAACACAGCTTTGAAACGACGAAAAAACGTACGGAAAGTTCGTTTTTTTGCACATCGGAGGCTTGTTATTTACGGAAATTGTAGTACTTTTGCACGTCTTGTTTCGTGTCTTGTTCAAACAAATTATGGGAAAACAGTATTCATACGAGTACCCTCGTCCTGCCGTTGCAACGGATTGCGTCGTATTCGGCTTTGATGGAAATAAATTGAGGGTTTTGCTTATCGAGAGAGGAGGCGATCCGTTCAAGGGACATTGGGCTTTGCCGGGAGGATTCTTGGAATCCGATGAAACAGTCGAGCAAGCCGCACAAAGAGAATTGAGGGAAGAGACGGGGCTTTACGCCGTCAGAATGGAGCAATTCAGGGTATTTTCAGCCATAGACAGGGATCCGCGAGACAGAGTATTGTCGGTCGGCTTCTTCGCTTTGGTGAGAATGATGCAGGCATACGGCGGTTCCGATGCCGTTCAAGCCAAATGGTTCGAGGTGGAAAGCCTGCCCGAATTGGCATTCGACCATAATGAAATCATCAAAGCCGCATTGAAAGCTCTGAGAGAGAAGATTGCATTCGAGCCGATAGTCTTCGACATGTTGGAAGAGAAGTTTTCGATGACCAAACTCCAAAAATTGTACGAAGCAATCTTGGGAATATCGTTCGACAGGCGTAATTTCTATAGAAAAATGTTGACATTGGGAGTATTGGAACGGGCAGACGGAAAGCAAAGTGCGTGGTTGATGAAATCCAAAGGGCTGAAAGTAAGCGAGAAAATCGACCAAAGCAAATCCGGAGAAGCCAAAAGGAGCATTCCATCGAGAATACCGTATTTGTATTTCTTCAATAGAGACAAGTACAATCAATTAAAGAAGAAAGGAAACGGCTTCAGATTGGAGTTCTAAAAGAAAAGTTTTAATTTTGTCATGATAAGAGGGTATTCCTTTGTGGGTACTCTCTATTTTTGTACCTTTGTAAAAAATCTGAAAGAACCATGAATTTGAGCGTCTTTATTCCGTGTTGTGTGGATCAGTTCAGCCCGAATACGGCTTTCAATCTGATAAAATTGCTGGAAAGTTTGGGGCATACGGTGAACTACGAACCCGAACAGACATGCTGCGGCAGGGTCTTATACGACAATGGTAATTGGGACGAAGCAAAAGCAATAGGCGAAAAATTCATAAACGATTTCAGAAATGCGGAACTCATTGTGAGTTGTTCCACTTCCTGCGTAGGGTATGTGAAGAACAACTTCGGCAAACTCTTTTTCAATACCACGAATCACAACTCATATAAATCGCTTCGGGATAAGATAATGGATATAAGCGAATTTCTTGTCTCCGTCGAACGGAAAACGGATTTGGGAGCGGAATTTCCGCACAGGGTTTGCCTGCATTCGAATTGCCATGGTTTGAATGAATACAATGTGGAGGAAGAAACGAAGTTGCTATTGCAGAACGTGAAAGGATTGGAATTGACCAATGACAAAACGGATAACTTTTGTTGCGGCTTCGGAGGCACGTTCAGTATATACAATGAACCTGTCAGCACCGCCTTGGCAAAGAAAAAAGTAGAGAAAGCACTTGACGAAGGGGCGGAATATATAGTCAGCAACGACCAATCCTGTCTCCTGCATCTGCAATCTTATATCGACAAACATCAAGTCAAATTGAAAACCATACATTTGGTGGATTTATTGATGTATAACAAATAGGAAATGGAGGAAATCACTCATATATGGGGGCATAATCGTCCGTTCAATGCTTACTCCAATCATTACAGGAAACTCTTCGGAACAAGACTGCAAAAACTCAGCATAGATGCAGGCTTTTCCTGCCCGAACAGAGACGGCAGCATTTCGTTCGGAGGTTGCACTTTCTGCAACAACAGTGCCTTTAATCCCTCTTATTGCCAACGATTCAAAGATATAAGGGAACAAATAGAAGAGGGAATAAAATTCCATGCTTGGAGATACAAACATGTCAGCCGATACCTTGCATACTTTCAGGCTTATTCCAATACTTATGCCCCTTTGGAAGTATTGAAAGAGCGTTATATGCAGGCTCTTTCGCACCCTAAGGTTGTCGGTTTGGTAATCGGAACCCGTCCCGATTGCATAGATGAGGAGAAATTGGACTATATAGCAGACTTGAACAAGGATTATCATATCGTAGTGGAGTATGGAATCGAAAGTTGTTACGATTCGACGCTGCAAAGGATAAATCGCGGTCATGATTTCGCAACTGCACTCAAAGCAATAAAACAAACGAGAGAGCGAGGCATAACCACAGGCGGGCATATCATCTTCGGACTTCCCGGAGAGAGTCGTGAAATGATGTTGAACGAGGCAGAGATTTTAAGCGAAACAGGATTGAACACATTGAAGTTCCACCAGCTGTTATTGGTTAAGGAAACTGCCATGTTGAAAGAGTATGAAGAAAAACCGGAAGACTTCGATTTCATGAGCTTCGAGGAATACAGTGATTTCATAATAGAGTTTTTGGAGAGGCTCTCGCCGGAAATAGTCATCGAAAGGTTTGCCGGCGAGGTTCCGCCACGTTTTCAAGCCGGCTATAATTGGAATATGTTGCGTAATGAGGAAATCGTGGCTGCCATAGAGCAGAAGATGAATGCACGAAACACCTATCAAGGACGGTTAAGACAAATAAAGGTCAAATAAAATGGATACATTGTTCGGCAAAACCTTATCCGAACTCGGAAATATTTGCGAGGAATTCTCCATGCCTGCCTTTGCGGCAAAACAAATGGCGGATTGGTTGTACAAAAAAGGCGTTTCTTCAATAGCGGAAATGACAAATCTTTCTTTGAAGAACCGTGAGAAATTGGCAGAACATTATGTCATCGGATTGATTTCTCCTTTGTCCTGTGCGGTTTCAAAAGACGGAACGAAGAAATACCTTTACAAATATGGCGAAAAGGATTTCGTGGAAGCGGTCATGATACCTGATAAAGACAGAGTAACTTTGTGCGTTTCGACACAGGTGGGCTGTAAAATGAATTGCCAATTCTGTGCAACGGCACGCCAAGGCTTCAAGAGAAATCTTACCTGCAACGAGATTTTGAACATAATAAGAAGCCTGCCGGAGTACTCCGCAATCACAAACTTGGTTTATATGGGAATGGGAGAGCCTTTGGATAATTACGACAATGTGATTAGAAGCATAGAAGTGCTGACTTCGGATTGGGGTTTCGGCATGAGCGGTCGTCGAATCACCGTTTCCACTTCGGGTCTGCTGCCAAAGCTCAAAAATTTCCTCGATTCTACCAATGTCCATCTTGCAATCAGTCTGCATAACCCCATATCGGAAGAGAGAAAACGCATAATGCCGATAGAGAAATCGTTCAAAATAGAGGATGTGGTGGCATTACTGAAACTTTATGATTGGCACGGGCAGAGACGATTGACTTTCGAGTATATCGTTTTCGAGGGTTTAAACAATCAAAAGAGGCATGTGTCGGCATTATTGAGGCTTTTGAACGGTCTCGATTGCAGGGTGAATCTGATAAGGTTTCACACCATTCCGAACACTCCTTTCATCTCTGCAAAGGAAGAAAGCATGGTTGCTTTGCGAGACAGTTTGAATAAACACGGAATGATATGCACGATAAGGGCTTCAAGGGGCGAGGATATTTTGGCGGCATGCGGACTTTTATCAACGAAAAAACTTTTGGAAAATGAGCGATAAGATGATTTCATGGGCAATAAACAATCCCGTGAAAAGGCGTAACAGCAGAGAAGTATCGGTCGGCAACATAGGAATAGGCGGGTGCAATCCCATCAGAATACAGTCGATGACCAATACGGACACTATGGATACCGATGCAACGGTGCAACAGTGCATGCGACTTGTCGATTCGGGTTGCGAATTGGTCAGAATAACTGCGTCCAATGTGCAGGCAGCGGAGAATTTGTACAACATAAAGAACGAACTCGCAAAGAGGAATTACAATGTTCCTCTTATAGCCGATATTCATTTCAATCCCAAGGCGGCGGAAGTCGCAGCGGCAATAGTGGATAAAGTCAGAATAAACCCGGGAAACTATACCGACAGGAACACAAGCAAATCCGAATATTCGCAACAGGAGTATGATGACGAGCTTTCCAAGATTGCAGACAGACTTTTCCCTTTAATTGAGATATGCAAGGCAAACCACACTGCAATGCGTATAGGCACCAACCACGGTTCTCTGAGCAGAAGAATAATGAGTCGCTACGGCGATACGCCATACGCAATGGCTGTTTCCGCAATGGAGTTTGCAAGAATTTGTCACAGCATGCAGTATGATGACTTGGTGCTTTCGATGAAATCCAGCAATGTCAAGGTGATGAACTTCTCGACACGAATGTTGGCTGCCATGTTACAAGAGGAGGGATTGGACTATCCCATTCATCTCGGAGTAACGGAAGCCGGCAACGGGCAAGACGGCAGAATCAAATCGATGGCAGGTATAGGCAGTTTGCTCGCAATAGGCATAGGAGATACTATAAGAGTTTCCCTGACCGAAAAACCGGAGAACGAAATACCTGTTGCAAACCGGATAGTACATGCTTATAAAGATATTCCCTTTGAAAGCAAAGGAGAGAAAATTAAATTGGCGGCAAGTTTTGAAAGACATACAGGTGCGAATGACCGTAATAAAATTCTGAATATCGATTCCGCAAACATAAACCTTGCATCCGTTCTGGCAACTGCACAAAAGAAAAATGCTTTAATAAGGATTGAGCAAACGGATTGCAAGCAAGATTGTGCAAGATTGGCAGGCGATGTGTCGGCATTGATTATGGAAGGAGTGCTTTCAGGTGTTTCTTTGTCGGATAAGACCTTTGAGGCGGACTTATTGCAGGCTACCGGTGAAAAGATTTACAAAGCAGAATTTATTGCCTGCCCTTCATGCGGCAGAACGAAGTATGACATACAGGCAGCATTGGAAAAAGTAAAGCAAAGGTGCAAACACTTGAAGGGTTTGAAGATTGCCGTAATGGGGTGCATAGTCAACGGCCCCGGAGAAATGGCTGACGCAAATTACGGCTATATCGGCAGTCTGGAACACAAGGTTCACCTTTATCGCGATGGCAAACTCGTTCACTCGAACGTAGAAGAGGACAAGGCAATAGAACTTTTGGTCGCCATGATTAAAGAAGACGGGAAATGGCAGGAAGAAAAACAAGCATAATTCTTTTATCCGTTCTTCTTGTTATCGGGGTAAGCGTTGCCATATATAGTTTTACTTCTTCTCCAAAGGCAGTCGTAACCGTCGAAAGAGTAATCGAAAACAAGCAAGAGACACAAAACCGATTTTCTCTTTCCGATGCCTTACCATCGAGTACCGAGAAATTAGAATTACTTGACCATAAGTATTATGTGGTCGGTTACAATAAAAAGCACAAACAGGCTGCCTACGTGGCATACCTGCTTACGGCTGAAATGGTAAACGAAAACGATAATGTGAGCAGAAAAGGCGTCGGCTTCAAAAAGGACTATCTCTTGTCTGACAACTATGCGACAAAACAGGATTATACAAACTCCGGGTATGTTCGCGGGCATCTCTGTCCGTCAAAGGATATGTGTTGGTCGTTTGCTTCAATGAAAGAAACCTTTTATATGAGCAATGTATCCCCGCAGTATCAGGGTTTCAATGACGGTTTATGGAAAAAATTGGAAGGCAGTGTCAGAAAGTGGGCAGTGGAGAATGACAGCATTCTTGTATTGTGCGGTCCCGTTCTAAGCAGTAAAAAGGGAGAAATAGGCGAGAACAAAGTGAGCGTATGCAGTAAATTCTATAAAATTGTGGTCGATATATCATATCCTACCTATAAGATGATAGCCTTCATCATGGATAACACCAACATAAAAGGCAATATCTTCCGTTATTGCTGCAATGAGCGGGAAGTCGAGCGAATTACAGGTCTCGATTTCTTTCCTTCGCAAGACGGAAATCCGCTTATGGATTCGTTGGAGACCGTTACAGACATCAACCTCTGGCGATAAAGCTGTTCAAAACAGCATCAAAACATTTATTTCCTGCATTTACGGTTTACGGAAAAGAACTACCTTTGCCGTCTGATTTGTTTCAAGATAAGATAAAACAATTTCATTTGACATGGACATCATTATAGCGGGAGACGGCGAGGTCGGATTTCACTTGGCTCGCACTCTCTCCAAAATAAGGCACAATATCACCGTGGTGGATCCTCACTCCGACTTATTGAATATGTTGCAGAGCGATTCGGATTTGCTCACCATAGCAGGTAATTCCACTTCCATGGAAACCTTGAAAGAAGCCGGCATATCTTCTTGCGACCTTTTGATTGCCGTTCTGCATGAAGAAAGCATCAATCTCATGACTTGCATTCTCGGCAAAAGGCTCGGAGCCAAACGTTGCATAGCAAGAGTGAACTCGATAGAATACCTGAACGATGCAAACAAAAACATGTTCAAAGGAATGGGGGTCGATGAACTGGTTTGTCCCGAAAGAATTGCAGCAAAGGAGATAACCAACCTTTTGACAAGGAACACTGCAACCGAGATATTCGATTTCTCCAACGGTCTGCTTTCCGTATATATGATGCGTTTGGACTCCAAGGCTCTCATCATAGGAAAAACGATGGCAGAGGTCGCCATAATGTACCCCGAGTTGGAAGCGAGAGCGATTTGTATCATTCGCAAAGGCAGAACCATCATTCCTATCGGTTCGGACTCCTATCAGAAAGACGATTTGGTTTATTTGATAGCAAAGCCTTCAAGCATAGAGTTGATAAAAGAACTCGGCGGCAAAAGAGATTATCTTATCAAGAACGCCATGATACTTGGCGGAGGACGTATCGGCAGACGTACTGCCATGAATCTGCAAAACGATATGAACCTCAAACTAATCGAGAAAGATAAAGAGCGTTGTTTTCAACTCGTCGATGACTTGAACAGAACCATGATAATAAACGGCAACGGCAACGACATATCCCTGCTTATGGACGAGGGAATAAGAGAAACAGATGCTTTCATTGCCGTGAGCGGAAGTACGGAAACGAACATTCTTTCCTGCCTTCATGCCCATAAACAAGGCGTAAAGAAAACCATTGCTTTGGTTGAAAATGTCAGTTACATAGATGTATCGCAGGAAATCGGCATAGACACGATTATAAACAAGAAGTTGATAACTGCAAGCTACATTGCCCGTTTCACCCTCGGGGCAGACGTAACATCAAGCAAGTGGTTGTCCGGAATAGATGCCGAAGTGGTCGAGGTGCTTGTCAAGGACGGCTCTCCCATTACGAAGAAACAAATAATGCGATTGGACTTGCCGCAAGGTGTAAACATTGGCGGAGTAATCCGAAACAACGTTGCATACATCGCAAGAGGCAATGTGCAGATACAAGCCGGCGACAAAGTTGTGGCATTCACCATACCGGAATCCGCAAACAAACTAATGAAGCTCTTCAACTAAGTCGGAATAAATGCAACTACCGAAAAGCAATCTCAACAGGGGTATTTTTCTCTATGTTTTGGGCAATAACATGTTGCTCTTGGGCTTTGCTTTTCTTGTTTCGGGCTTGGTGAGTTGTATTTATGGCGAGAAAGAAAAATTTTTCTTTCTCGTGGCAAGCCCTCTCATGTTTCTGCTCGGAGCATTCACTGCATACAGGAACAAGAATTTCACTTCGCAAATATCAAAAAAGGACGGACGGTTGATAGTCGGTCTGATGTGGCTTATCGTTCCTCTCTTGGGAGCATTGCCATATATGTTCACTTTGGACGATTTCTCTTTCGTCAACTCTCTTTTTGAATCCTACTCCGGCTACACCACTACCGGAGCAAGCATAATAGGGAACATCGCATCCGTTTCCAAAGGGCTGTTGTTTTATCGTTCTCTCACCCAATGGATAGGAGGTTTGGGGTTCGCAATGCTTGTAATCGTTTTCGTCAGAAACTTTCCCGATGGAGCGAAAAACCTTTTCAATGCAGAGTTCAACTCGATAGAGAAAGAAAAAGAGCGACCCCACATAAAAAGTACCGTTTACAGAATATTCGGCATTTACACAGGTTTCACCATTCTCTGTTGCACACTTCTAAGTCTCGGAGAAATGAACTTCTTCGAGGCAATCTGCCATACCTTTTCAACCATTTCCACCGGTGGCTTTTCCGTTTCCGACGGCAACATGGGAGCATATTCCGATTATTCGCAAATCGTCATCATGGTATTCATGTTTCTTTCCGGCATAAGTTACTTTCTGTTGCTATGGTTCGTAAGAGGCAAATGGAAAAAAGTATTTCACGATGAGCAACTGCGAATGTACAGCCTTATGACACTTGTTTTCGGCATAGGCTTTTCGCTTTACTTCCTTTCACGCAACGATATGGCTTTTCTTCAATCCGTAAAGACATCTTTTTTCTACGTTATCTCCACTCTGAGTAGCACAGGCTTCGACCTGAAAACCCATAATCTCGGAATTTTCGTTTCAGCCGGACTTGTATTGCTCATGTTCATAGGAGGTTGTTCCGCTTCCTCTTCCACAGGTCTTAAAATCATTCGTGCCGTCATACTTTTGAAATATATACCCGTTGCGATGAAAAGGGTATTCCACCCTCGTGCCATAATACCCGTGCGGTACAACAACAAGGCTCTGCGAGACGGCTCTGTCAGTCTTGTCTTCGGCTTTTTCTTTCTCTTTTTCGTGATTTTCCTTTTCGGAGTTATCGGTCTGACCATGGCAGGTAACGACTTCACACACGCCTTTGCTCTTTCGGCAGCCTCGATAAGCAACATCGGTCCGGTGATGGGTTCCCTTGCAGAAGGCTTCTCATATAACGATTTGACAAGCCTGTCGAAATACCTCATCATAACCCTCATGCTCATAGGCAGATTGGAAATATACGCCTTCTTTGCAATTCTCTCTCCAAGCGTTTGGAGCAAACGATAACAAACACCCATACAATCAATCGCCGTTTCGGCAAAATAAAACGCCGTGAGGATTTCACGAATCGGCGTAAGAAAAAATTTTTCCGCCGATTCATTTTCGTGGAACGGCGGAAAATTTTTTCGGGATGCTGTTCTTTTTTCTCGACCTGTTTATTTGTGGTCTATGCCATAGCCGAAGAGTGCGAAGTCTCCGAGTGTCGGATCATCTGGAAACACTTCTTTCAATTTGTTGCTTATTTCCACGGCTGTTTTCATGTCGGCTTGTTTGCGGGTCGTGAGATTCAATTCCTTTGCCATGCGAAATACATGCGTGTCCAAGGGAATAAGCAATTCGCTTTGAGGCAGAAGATTCCATATTCCGAAATCCACTATTGAGTCTTTGCGTATGAGCCAACGAAGGAAAAGACAAAGACGCTTGCATGCAGAGGTGGTGTTTTGCGGTATGCCGTTCTGATCGGGAAATAGGGATATGATGGCACGCAGAAGAGAAAGACACGAGGTGTATTCTTTCTGCATGGAAAGCAATTTATCTTCAAGGGAAGGATATTGGTTTCTGATGTAGATATAATAGAGTGTGTTGCAGAGTTGATAGAAGTCTTTGTAGGTGTAGAAGCGGTAAAGGCATTGCTCGTTGTTGCGATGAGGTACGTATCTTCTGCTGCGTATGTAAAGATACGGCGAGTCGTAAAATTCGGCGTGCAGTTGGTTCAGCGTAAGTATGATTTGCTTCCTGTTGCCGTATGCCATCCATGAAGAAATCAGGGCTGAAATTTCTATGTCTCGTTTGTCCGTATATCTGTGGGGAAATTGAACAGGATCGTTCTGTATGAAATCTTTCGTGTTATATTGCTGTGCCAGATTTCGCAGCAGTTCCGATGTTTCTTTTGTCTCCATTTTATTCTTTGTTTTCTTCTTGTATTGATTCGTAAATCAAATCCTGTATGTCGGTTCTGATGTTCATTTGTGCCAATTTGTTACTTTTGGCATCAGGATAAACTCTGTTCGAGAGGAATATGAATATGGTTTTATTTTCAGGGTCTATCCACAAATAAGTTCCCGTAAAGCCGCTATGCCCGTAGCTTTCCTCGCTGCAATATTCGGAACAATGTGCAGAGGGTGCGGATATGAGCGGTTTGTCGAAGCCCAAGGCTCTTCGATTTTGGTATTTTTTGAAATATCTGTGGTTGAACGTTGCTATGGTTTCTTCTTCAAGGTATCGTTTATTGTCATAAACACCACCGTTCAAAAGCATTTGGCATATTACGAACAAATCCTTGGCGTTTGAAAACAGACCTGCATGACCTGCAACGCCACCGTTCAATGCCGATGTTTCGTCATGGACGAAGCCTTGCAATTTAGAATGCCTGAAATCGACGGCTTCCAAGGTCGGAACGATATTCTCTTTGTTCATGCCGTGAGAAAGCGGATTGAAATATGTGTTTGTCAAGCCCAAAGGTTCGTAGAATGTTTCTTGAAGATAGGTATCAAGGGTTTTCCCGCTTATTTGCTCGACCAAATCGCCAAGCAGAATAAATCCCAAATCGCTGTAAACATATTTGTGTTTGTCTCCGAGAGGAGAGGATACTATTTGTTTTCTGATTTCATCTTTATATGACTTCTTGATGAACAAACCATCGCATACCTGCAAATAAGCACTGTCGCCGTATTTGTCGTATGCATACAGTGTTTCGTCTTGTTTCGCTTTTTCCAATGATTCTTTCCAGAAAGGAAGAAAGGCTTTCAATCTTGCGGTATGTGCAAGGGCTTCCTTGATTGTTATTTTCGATTTTTTGGAGTGCTTCAAGTATGGAAGGTAGGAAGAGAGTTTGTCATCGAGAGAGAATTTTCCTTCTTCATACAATTTCATGACTGCAAGCGTTGTCGCCATGACTTTTGTGAGGGAAGCCAAGTCGTATATGCTGTTATCGGTTATCTTTGTTTGATTGTCGTACGTTTGAAAGCCTGCATTCCGATTGAAAACGATGTTTCCGTCTTTTGCAATCAACACCTGAGCTCCGGGATATGCCTTTTGCGAAATTCCGGCATTGATGATACTGTCTATTTTTTCAAAACACTCTACTTTCATTCCGGCTTCGACAACTTCTTCGTATCCTTGCGACTCTTCTTTATCTATTCCGGATTGGCAAGGGTAGTTGGGACTTCCCGTTACGGGAACCGAGCCTTTGAATGACCTGTATCCGAATATGGCTTGTGCAACCGAGCGTTGCAAATCCGCCGTATTTTGATATGCCATCACCAGACTGTTGTATTCGCATAGGGTATCCAGACTTGCCAAAGCGTAAGGATTGGCGAACAATACGAGAATATTCTTTTTGTTCAGGTCTTGAATTTTTGCGATTGCATCAAGTTTCTTTTGCGATATGCCGTAGTTTTCTTTCTTTGTTTGGTTCACGCCTCCGGAGGCAAGAGTTATTATAATATCCGAGTTTATCAGTGAAGCCAATATGCTGTCGATTTGCTTGGAAGTGGTTTTGCTGTTGATTGAATGGGTCGTTGCAACATGAAATGAATTTATGGTAGTATCGAAAGTGCGATAATTGAAGTCGTCAAGGAAAACGATGGAGAGTTTTGTGCTGTCCGATATTTGTAACGGCAATAGTTCCTCATCGTTTCTCAACAAGGTGAGAACATTATCGGCTATATGTCGGTTGAGTTCCTTGGCTTGGGGCTCCAATGTCTTGATTGGTGCGGTTGTGTCTTTAGTCGGGTTCGATATTCCCATATCATATTTCCAACGTAAGACTTTTTTACATTTCTCCCGTATCGTTTTCTCGGACAGTGTTCCTGCCTCAACGGCTTGAAGTATTGCGTTCATTGCTTGCTCCGTGTTGTTGGGCATGAGCAATACATCGACGCCAGCTTTCAACGCAAGAACCTGTGCCTGCCCGTCGGGATAGTCGTTGGTAAGTCCTTTCATGTTCATGGCATCTGTAAATACGAGACCTTTGAACCCCAAGTCCTCTATCAGGTAATCCTGTACTATGTCTGGATTTATACATGCGGGATAATTGTAGTCTTTATTCATTGCAGGAACATCGAGATGTCCGACCATAACTCCCCAAACGCCTTGTTTTATATTGTATCGGAAAGGATACATGTCAACAGTGTCGATGAAATTCCGGTCATGACTTATTGTAGGAAGGGATTTGTGAGAATCGGTTTCGGTATCCCCATGTCCGGGGAAGTGTTTTATTACAGCCATTACTCCTTCGTCCTGCATGCCTCGTATATATTGTTCGGCGAGATAGGCAACACGATAACGATCTTGCCCGAAAGAACGAGTGTTTATCACGGGATTTGCAGGATTAAGGTTTATGTCTGCATCGGGAGCGAAATTGATATGTATGCCCAAGGCTTTGCATTGCTTTCCAATGAGACTTCCCATTTCATAAACCAAATTATAATCTTCTTTCTCCAAGGCTCCGAGAGTCATTGCTCTCGGGAAAGGGGTTACATCGGTCAACCTCATTGCCAATCCCCACTCTCCGTCTATCGAGATTAAAAGCGGAAGTTTGCAAACGGCATTGTATTTCTTTATCAATGGCGGAATATTCTCGCTTTTCCCCTTGAAAAAACAAATACCTCCGACTTTGTTTGAATCGATATCTTTCAATATTTTGCTTGTATAGGCAGGAGACATGTCGCTGTCGCACCCTATCATGATAAGTTGCCCTATCATTTCTCGCAAACTCATGTTCGACATTTGTTCTTTCACATAATGCTCTCTACCTTTGCGTTTCTTTATCGGATTATTATCGGCTGAACAAATGATACTGCATACGCAGAGAATGAATGTAAGAGTAACGACTTTCCTACTCATGTTGCTGTTTTTTTAGTTCTGCAAAGATAGTTATTTTGGTTTTATTTCGTACCTTTGCTCAACTAATTTGAAGGGTTATGATAAGCATAGACAGATTGAAAAGCCTGAAACCCGAGGTGTCTTCTTTATTCGTATTGAAGAGATGCGGGCAGACGCAGGTCGAATCGAAGATATTGTCGGACGATTTATTGAATTTCATAAACAGAGAAGCGGAAGAGAACAGCAGAACTTTCTTTGCATTCAACAAATTGACGCATTGGGAAATTGTTGCGATAGTAGATGAATGCGATACTGCATATAAGCAAGTTGAAAAGCTCAGAAAATTAGGCGGAAAGCTTTTGGACTTTTGCGATAACGAATACATAAAACACTTACAGTTCGTAAGCAATCTGTCGAAAGAGGAAGTATTGGGTTTTGTTGAAGGAATGCTATTGGCAAGCTACACTTTCGATTCGTACAAGACCGATCCGAAAAGATTGATACACCCTTTCGATAAATTAAGCGTGATAAATCCGGAAGTGGAAATGCAGGACATCGAACGTCTGTCGATAATTGCCGGAGCTGTGGAGAAGTGTAAAGACTTGGTCAACGAGCCTTATTGCAGTTTGAACGCCGAGGGCTTGGCTGCAGCTTTCGTAAACATGTCTCATGAGGCAGGAATAGATGTGGAGGTGTGGCATAAGGATAGAATAGAGAAAGAGAAAATGGGCGGATTGCTTGCAGTGAACAAAGGAAGCGTAGATCCGCCGACGTTTACCATAATGCGGTACAGTCCGAACGATGCGGTAAATTCGCAACCCATTGTTTTGGTCGGCAAAGGCTTGGTTTACGATACGGGAGGTTTGAATTTGAAGCCCGGCGATTACATGAACGATATGAAGGAAGACATGGCGGGAGCAGCAATGATGGCATCTGCCATTTACGCTGTTGCTTGTCTCGGATTGCCTGTAAACATCATAGGTTTGTTTCCTGCAACGGATAACCGTCCTTGCGGAAATGCATACGCAAGCGGGGATATTATCAATATGTACGACGGAACGAACGTGGAAGTAGTCAATACCGATGCCGAAGGAAGAATGATTCTTGCAGACGCTTTGGCGTATGCCAAAGGACTTTCGCCGGAATTGGTTGTCGATGCGGCGACTTTGACCGGTGCAGCGGCAAGAGCAATCGGCTCTTTCGGAATAGCATCCGTTCAGCAAAAAGCCGAGCAATACATGTCTTTACTCAAACAAAGCGGAGAAACGGTTTACGAACGTATAGCGGAGTTTCCGTTCTGGGAAGAATACGATGAATTGATTAAATCCGACATTGCAGACATCAAAAACTGCGGAGCGGCAGAGGCAGGTATGATTACAGCCGGCAAGTTCCTCGCTCACTTTACGGATTACCCTTATATACATTTGGATATAGCCGGTGTGGCTATGTTCGACAAGAAAAGAGATTACACAGGCAAAGGTGCGAGCGGATACGGCGTAAGACTGATTGTCGATTTCTTGAAAACGCTTGCAAGCAACAACAAAAAATAAAATCGTAATTATGGCAGAAACAAACAATACGAGAAGACCTGCATTCAGACCGAGAAGAGAAAAAGATGAAAGCACCATTCGTCTCGGTATTTCACAAGGAGATATTAACGGAATAGGCTACGAGGTTTTGCTCAAATGCTTTTCCGACAGCAGAATGTTGGAAGGTTGCACTCCTGTGCTTTACGGTTCTTCCAAAGTGGCATCTTACCACAAGAAATTGATAAACGCAAATGATTTTCCTTTCGTTAACGTGCGTTCGGCGGAGCAAGCCGAGCCACATAAGTTCAATATCCTTAACATCATTCAGGAAGAAGTCAAAATAGATATAGGACAACCTACGGAGATTGGCGGCAAATTGGCAGCGATGAGCCTTGACTACGCATGCCATGACCTGATGAACGGGAAGCTTGACGCAATCGTTACCAACCCTATCAACAAAAAGAATATTCAAAGCGAGACTTTCAATTTTCCGGGACACACCGAATACCTTACAAAGAAGTTCGGGGCGGAGGAAAGTTTGATGATAATGACTTGTCATGACATTCATATCGGTATAATGACCAATCACCTGCCTCTTGCACAGGTTCCAAAAGTCATAACAAAAGAACTTATTCTCCGAAAACTGAGAGTTATGAACGCTTCTTTGAAGAGGGATTTCGGAATCCGCATGCCGAAAATTGCGGTTTTGGCATTAAATCCTCACGCAGGCGATAGAGGTCTCATAGGTACGGAAGACGACAGCATAGTCGCCCCTGCGATAAGAGAGGCTTTCGATAACGGCATATTGGCTTTCGGTCCTTATCCTGCAGACGGCTTTTTCGGCAATGGTTCCATGAGAGATTTCGACGGTGTCATGGCGTTATATCATGACCAAGGGCTTATCCCTTTCAAGTTGATGAGCTTCACCGAGGGAGTGAACTTCACTGCCGGATTACCATTCGTCAGAACATCGCCTGCTCACGGCACGGCATACGAGATTGCAGGCAAGAACATAGCTTCCGCACAAAGTTTCCGAAATGCTGTCTTCCTTGCATTGGATATAATCCGCAACAGACGCGAATACGATGCCTTGTCGGCAAACACTTTACGCAGTGCAAGACGTGATAATATCGTTGACGAAGACATAACGAAGGAATTACAAAAAGATGACGAGCCTACGCTTTAATGAGGCAAAGAAAAGAGTGGAACGGTTGAGGGAACTGCTCAACCGTTATACGTATGAATATTATGTATCGGACGCTCCGACAGTGTCGGATAGCGAGTTCGATGCACTGATGCGGGAATTGGAGGATTTGGAAAAGGAATTTCCCGAGTTGCAAAGCCCGAATTCTCCCACCAAACGCGTAGGCGGTCAGGTAAACAAGAATTTTATTCAAGGGAAGCATGAATTTCCCATGCTGTCTCTGTCGAATACTTATTCGAGAGAGGAGATAAGCGATTTTGTTGCAAGAGCCGAGAAAGCCTTACCAGAAGAGAAGGAATTGGAATGGGTATGTGAATTGAAATATGACGGAGTTGCGATAAGTCTTCTTTATGAAAACGGCAAGTTCGTGAGAGCTTTGACACGTGGAGACGGAGTTCAGGGCGATGATGTGAGCGATAATATCCGCACGATAAAGACAGTGCCTTTGGAAATATACGGAGAGAATATTCCGGAGAGGTTTGAAATCAGGGGCGAGGTGATTTATCCGCATGAGGCTTTCGAAAAATTCAACAAACAAAGAATCGAGAACAGCGAAGAACCTTTTGCCAATCCTCGCAATGCAGCTTCCGGGAGCATAAAGCTCCTCGATACGAAAGAGGTCGCCAAGAGAAAATTGGAATGTTTCCTTTATTTTCTTATGGGAGATGATTTGGACGAAATGGAAACCCATTACGAGAGATTGAAAGCAGCAAAGAGTTGGGGTTTCAATGTGCCTCGCTACATGGCTTTGGCAAGAAACATCGATGAAATAATGAGTTTCATCGATGAATGGGACATCGAGCGAGACAACCTGCCTTTCGACATTGACGGCATAGTAATAAAACTCAACAAAGTCTCGCTTTGGAACAAACTCGGCAACACCACGAAAAGCCCCCGTTGGGCTACGGCTTTCAAATTCAAGGCAGAACAGGCTCAAAGCCGCCTTTTGACCTTGGAGTATCAGGTTGGAAGAACGGGTGTCGTTACTCCGGTTGCGGTTTTCGAACCCGTGTGGCTCGGAGGCACCACCGTGAAGAGAGCGAGTGTACATAATGCCGATTTTATTGCAAAACTCGGTTTATGCGAAGGCGATACGGTCATAATCGAAAAAGGCGGCGAAATAATCCCTAAGATAGTCGGAAAAATCGAAACGAAAACAGACGAAAATAATACGCCAAAAGAATTTGACAAAACGCCGTTTCAGGATACACAAAACGCCGTTTTATCGGACACTTTCTCAGAGACTGAAAATCAAGATGTTTCCATACATAAACCTATACACTTCATCGAAAACTGTCCCGTATGTGGAGCAAAGCTCATACGGCAGGAGGGTGAAGCGGCTCACTATTGTCCGAATTACAACCACTGTCCTCCTCAAATACTCGGTCGTTTCCAACATTTCATATCCAAAAAGGCCATGAACATAGAGTATTTGGGCGGGGAGAAAATGAAAGCCATATTGGACGAAGGACTTGTGGAGGATTTCGCTTCCTTGTATGATTTGACGGAAAGCGATTTGATAGGTATCACATCGGGCAGGGAAGATAATAAGGCGACCATTCGCGAGAAAGGAGCAGCCAACATCATTCGTGCAATCGAACAATCCAAGAGCGTGGAATTTGAAAGAGTGTTGTATGCTTTGGGAATAAGATACGTCGGCGAGGTTACAGCCAAGAAACTCGCACAATACAATAAGACAATAAACAATCTGGCGAACGCAAGCTACGAACAACTCGTGGAAATAGACGATGTGGGTGAGAGCGTTGCAAGAAGCGTTGCGGGCTGGTTTGCAAATCCCGAAAACATTGCCTTGATTGAAAGATTGAAAGAACGAGGCTTGTGCTTTGAAGTAAAGGAGAAAAGCGGCAGAAATGCTTTACAAGGTCTCAGCTTTGTGATAAGCGGCACATTCTCTTCTTTCTCACGAGAGGAATTGAAGAGCCTGATTGAAGAAAACGCAGGGCGTGTCGTCGGAAGCATATCTTCCAAAGTCGATTATGTGGTTTGCGGGGACAATATGGGACCGCAAAAACGAAAAAAAGCAGAAGAACTGAACGTTAAAATGATAAACGAACAGCAATTCGCAGACTTGTTGAACCAAAACGAAGAAGCATAAGATGAAAACAATAGCCTTTCACACTTTGGGTTGCAAACTGAATTTTGCAGAGAGTTCTTTCCTTGCCGGAGGCTTTGCGGAAAGAGGCTATACGCAGGTTGCATTCAAAGAAAAGGCAGATGTATATGTCATAAACACTTGCACCGTAACTCAGGTTGCGGAAAAGAAGTGCCGTAATGCCATAAGACAGGTGAACAAGCTCAATCCGGAAGCAATAGTTGCCGTTATCGGTTGCATGTCTCAGCTGAAAGATAAGGAGATAGCGCAAATCGAAGGCGTGGATATAATACTCGGAAACGATGACAAAAGGAAACTGATAGACCTTGTGGAAAACCACAAGAAGAACACGTCTGTGGAAAATCACGTATGCGACATAAGCCGTCTGCATTCCTTTTATCCATCATATTCTTCTTCCGATCGCACACGTTCGTTTCTCAAAATACAGGACGGATGCAACTATTTCTGCACCTATTGTGCCATTCCCTATTCGCGAGGCAGAAGCAGAAGCGGTGATATTGCGAGTACGGTGGCTTGTGCCGAAGAATTGGCAAAACAAGGCAAGAAGGAAGTCGTGCTGACAGGCGTAAACATTGGCGAGTTCGGCAAACAAAGCGGAGAAACATTCCTTGAACTCATTCGGGAATTGGATAAAATAGAGGGAATAGAGCGTTACAGAATTTCAAGCATAGAGCCAAATCTCATAACGGAAGAAACGGTGGATTTTTGTGCCGCTTCCAAAAAGTTTCTCTCTCATTTCCATATACCGTTACAGGCAGGCAGCAACAAAATACTGCACCTGATGAAACGCAAATACGACAGGGAATTGTTCGCAGAAAGGGTAAATTACATAAACAGCCGCATGCCGCATGCCTTTATTGCAGCCGATGTGATAGTAGGCTTTCCGCATGAAACGGCAGAGGACTTTGCGGAAGCGAAAGCTTTCATTGCCTCTCTTCCTTTGGCAGCATTGCACGTCTTTACCTACTCCGAACGCCCCGGAACACCGGCGGCAGGCATGCCGGAAAGTGTTCCCATGAACGAACGACACAGACGAAGCATGGAATTGCAAGAACTATCCGACCGAAAGAAAGAGGCATTCTATCGAGCAAACAAAGGCAGAAAAGCAAACGTCCTTTGGGAAGCAGACAACGAAGACGGAATGATGCACGGCTTCACAGAAAACTACATAAGAGTGGGAAGAAAATTCGACGAGCGGTACATCAACGAAATAACAGAAGAAACCATTGAAATCATCGACCACGAACATAAATCATATATAGTATGAGAAAATATCGAAATCAAAACAGAACGATAAGAATACTGCTTGCAATGTTTGTCATTGCGGGTTTTTGCGGTTGCAAGTCCTTGGAAAAGGATTTGTTTCAACCGGATTACAGGAATGCGAGCCTGCTACCGAAACTCACATGTTGGATAGACCAACCTTCCTTTGAGAATGCTTACGGTGCAAGTTCATATTCCGTTAAGGTTTCAGACGATTTGAAAACTCCTTACGGACTTACAGAAACCCCTTACGGCAAAGGCGTTTACGAAATAACCGCCAAAACGAAACTCTATACGGCAGAAAAAAGAATACAAGACGCGGCCGATGTCTTCGTGACGGAAGTGAGCGACAATATATGCGACATGACAACCCGCAAAAAGGGTAACATCATCATCAGGGCAGGAGACATCTACAACAAGAACAATTACAAATGGTCATGGCTTAGCGGTTTCACGTTCGGAGTGCTTAATGTTTTCGGCATGCCTCTTTGTGCAAACGAGACAGAGCTGGAAGTGATTGTCGAAATATACGATACGCGGAATAATCTTGTGGCGAAATTCAACGAACGAGGCTATTCCAAACAGTATATGGCGTTTTACCATGGTTATTACGAGTTCCAAAGACGTGCGGCGACGCTTGCATTGCAGGACGGACTGATGAAAATAAAGGAATTGATAGAAAAAGACGCTTCAACCATAAAGATGAAATTGAAATAAGGCGAATGATATGGCTACGATAAGACAAGCACGAAGAGAAGACTGCCCGAAGATATTGCAATTCATACAAGAATTGGCAGAATACGAGAAAGAACCGGACGCAGTGGAGGCAAGCGTTGAGATTTTGGAAGAATCAATCTTCGATAAGAAGCAGGCAAATGTCGTATTTGTGGAAGAAAACGGTGAAAGCATAGGATTCGCACTCTATTTCTTCAATTTCTCCACATGGAGAGGCAAAGCAGGGCTTTATCTCGAGGACTTGTATGTTCAACCCTCGCACAGAGGCAAAGGCTTCGGCAAGCTACTTCTCTCCTACCTCGCCTCACAAGCCGTAAAGCACAACTGCCCGCGTTTCGAGTGGATAGTACTGGATTGGAATAAGCCGAGCATAGATTTTTATGAAGCAATGGGAGCAAAGCCTTTGAGCGAGTGGACGGTTTACCGTCTCGAAAACGAAGCATTGCAAGACTTGGCAAAATCTTATAAGGAAGAAAAGTAAAATCAACAAAATCCATGAGGTGAACATTTGCAAAGCCATCTTTACTTGTATGCTTTTCTTTTTGTGCATAAGCCTTTCTGCACAAGATGTTCACTTTTCATCATTCATGGTCGGCGATATGTATCTCAATCCTGCTAAAACAGCATTTTTTTCTTCCGATTTCAAAGTGGGAGCCGCTTACAGAAATCAATGGCAGACCGTTTCCGGCAGAGGATACAACACCATGCTTATCTCAGCGGAAGCAAAACTGTTTTCTTCCTCACGATATAAACAATCTTTCGGCCTGGGTTGCGGTTTTTTGAAAGATGCAGCCGGAGCCTTGGGCTTCGGACAACGGCAACTCTTCCTTTCCATGGCATACAATAAAATGTTGTCGAAGAGGAACAACCATTTTATCGCACTCGGCATAAATATGCAGAACACCTCATGGTCGTACGATGTGGCAAAAGCCGATTTCGGACTTTCTCCATCGGATAAGGAAGGAATCTATCTGTCGAGAACAACGGCATTCGACGTATGTATCGGCATACATTGGCAAATAAGTCCGAAAGAAGACGGACACATCTCGGCAGGTTTCGCCATCGCTCATCTGAATAGTCCTGTCTATTCTTTCTATGACAACAGCGACATAAAATTGGCAAGACGCTATACAACATACCTCACATATCTTTTTACCACATCGCAACAAAGCTCCGTCAATCTTATGGCTCGTTATTCCTATCAGAATGACAATACGGAAATACTTGCAGGCGGTGAATTCATATACGATTTGTCCATGACGATGTTCGATAACGAGTACATCGCAACGGGATTATTCTTCCGCACATTCGATGCTCTCGTATTGACTTTGCGATACCGACGTTCCGCACTCAATGTCGGCTTGTCCTACGATGTAAACATTTCATCTTTAAGCAAAGTCTCGCATACATACGGAGCCTTGGAGTTGTGGGTTTCCTACGAATTAGACACATTCAAGCACAAAAAACAAATTAAAACAATACCATGTCCAACATTTTGAAAAGTATCATCGCTACAGTTCTTCTTTCGCTTTGCTTCACAAGTGCGTTCGCGCAAGAGAAGTACGCATTGAGTTACGAGAAAAAAGGAGACAAAGCATTTTCCAAGGGAAACTACTCCGAGGCATTGGAATATTACACCATAGGACGGCGTTTCCTTATCAAGCCTCTTTCTCTCATGTATAAATGCGGGGAGGCTTGTCGAATGCTGAAAGACTATGACAAAGCCGAATATTGGTATCAGAAAGTACTTATAGAGAACGATACATTGAATATCAATGAAGTTTTTCCGATGTTGTACCTCAACCTTGCCCAAGTGGCGAAATCCAACGGCAACCTCATACAGGCACAACACTTTCTCAACACCTGTCTTCTTGACTGCGGCGACATAAAGATAAGGAAGCAATGCAAGCACGAACTCGAAAGCATAAGATGGATATTCGACAATGAGACACCGGAGGAAAACACTCTTATAACCAATCTCGGAGGCAATGTGAACGATTCTTTCTCACAATCCGGCAGTTTTATTTTGAATGACAGTGTGCTTTTCTTCACATCGCCTGCTTATAAGGAAGTTCACGACGGCGGGAACACCTATTACTCCGATGTGTATAACAAAATCTTTCTCTCTTTCATAGATGAGGATTTTTATACTCCTGCACGTGAACTGGATATACCCGAAGTGAATAAAAAGAAAAACAATTCCTCTAATTTCTTTTTCGATACAGTTACTCAAACAATATGGTTCAATCGTTGCACGACAAAGAATGGCAAGGAAAATTGCCAAATATGGTACACCGTAAAGAAGAACGACAAGTGGACGAAAGCAAAGCCGTTCGAGCCGCTCTACGATAAAAAATCCTCAAGCCTTTGTCCCGTGGTGGCAAGAAACGAAGACGACGGCAAAACCTTGATGTACTTTTCCAGCAACAGGGCAGGAGGTTTCGGAGGCTTCGATATATGGTACATAGACCTGACAAGCGAAACACCCGTTCCCGTAAATCTCGGTTCGACCATAAACACAAGCGGCGATGAGGTTACTCCGCATTATTGCGATGACGAACAAACATTGTATTTCTCCTCTGACAAACATTTCGGCTTCGGGGGCTTCGATATTTTCCGCAGTGAGGGTTGGTTGCAAAGGTGGACGACACCGGAAAATCTTCTTACCCCTGTGAACTCACCGGCGAACGATTTATACCCTTTTGTTTCCGAAAGCGGGGAAAGAGGATATTTCACTTCCAATCGGAAAACAGACAATACTTCCGGCAATAAGACCTGCTGCAACGACCTTTATCGTTGGGACAAACAGTTGCCCGAAGTCGCCACAATACAACAAGTAAAAGAAACAGAAGTGTTCAACCCTGCATTCGACCTTCCGATAGCACTATACTTCCACAATGACGAACCTAATCCCAATACGACTGACAGCATAACGACCATGGATTACGAACAATGCTATAAATCCTATCGTGCGTTGAGCAACCTCTACAAAGCAAGAGCCTCCTACGGTCGTTCCGACAGTCTTGAAGATGTGGCAATCAGTCAAACGGAAGAGTTCTTTTCAAAAAAACTGGATACAGGAATGAAGAAATTGAACCTGCTTGCCGGATTCATGTACAACAAAATCAAAGAAGGCAAAAACATAAGGCTGCAAGTTGCCGGCTATGCCTCCGCACTATACAACGAAGACTATAATTACAGACTGTCTCAAAGGCGGATTTCCAGCCTTGAAAACTATTTCAAAAATTGGAACGATGGGGCAATGCGGGAATACTTCCAAGCAACGGACGAAAACGGCAATCCTAGAATAAAAATAGAACGTTTGGCAATAGGCAAATCGGAAAGTCGCAGCGAAAATCCCGAAATTCTTGAAGAGAAACGTCGCAGCATATACACTAAAGAAGCCATGGAGGACAGGAGAATAGAAATCCGTGTATTGGATTACAAATAGAATCCGTCATTCGACCACTCTATATCCCACAAAACCATAATCCCTTTTACCAAAAGCGATAAAGAGCCGTTCCTTTCTAACCGATAAAGATACGGTTCTTGTCTTTATTTCTTCATGCCTTGTATCGAAGAATTTCGGTAAAAAGAAGTAGCGAATAACCGTTTTATTGCTACCTTTGCAACCGTTTTATTGTGCGGGGGCTTTCAAATGGTGAGTTTTAATGTCATTACACAAGGGATACTATTCGGTCTGACACTTTCTTTGATGGTCGGACCTGCTTTCTTTTCCCTCATTCAAACAAGCATAACAAAGGGATTTCGCAGCGGAGCTCACCTTGCCATGGGCGTCTCTCTGTCGGATATTTCCATGGTATTCATAGCATGGTTCGGCGTAAGCTCCTTATTCGCTTCCGACAAGGCACAAAAACTCATCGGATTTATAGGCGGTATCATCATAATCTGTTTCGGCATCTACACTGCAACGAGGCGACACATCACCCAACCGAAACGCAAGATAGAAACCGTCAGCAAATTTCAACTAAAGTATATTCTCAAAGGTTTCATCTTCAACATAGCGAATCCGGGAGTGTGGATTTTCTGGCTCATACCCATAAACGTTACGATGAGCTACGATAAACGCAGCGAGCAAATAACGTTTCTCATCTGCATTCTGCTGACCGTATTTGCCATGGACATCATAAAATGTGCCATAGCAACGGAATTGAAACGCTTCATGACCGATAACGTAATCACGATAATCAATCGGGTTGTGGGAAGCATACTCATACTTTTCGGACTCTACCTTCTGATAGTCTCTTTCACGACAATACATCTTCCAGACATGGCCATGTGAACTCGAAGCAGGCTTTTATAACCACTACAATCCCACTTTATAAAGCCGTTGCCATGAATTGAACTCAGGTCTCTTGAAAATCGTATTTGTTTTGTGCGATTGCATGTAGTATTATTTTCTTTTACTCGGTTGAAAGTCCGCAATATAAATACCATTCGCAATATTGAAAAAGCACCTTGCCATAAGTCTCCGTCTCAAACACCGTTTCAGAAATCCAAAACGCCGAAAGAATTTCGTCAACATCGATTAGAATGCGAAACGGAACGGG
>UQXW01000003.1 GCA_900545215.1 uncultured Bacteroidota bacterium | reverse complement strand
AAGGCTTTGTACTCGTAGGCTGTCTCCGCTGTGAGGTTGTTGACCGTTGCCGTAAGGGTTGTGCCTGTTGCGGATACGGTTGTCCAATCCGTTGCGGTGGTTGCTTTGTACATGAAGCCTTGGGCTGTGATTGTTTCACTGCCTGCGGTGATTGTACCGTTCAAGGTTGCTGCTTCATGCGTTACGCTTGTCGCTGCAAGGGTGGTTACGGTAGGCGGTGTTACGATTACAGGTGCTTCTGCGGTGGTGAAGTTCATCACTTCGCCTTCAACCGTTTCGCTTGCGGTGGTTGCAAAGGCTTTGTACTCGTAGGCTGTCTCCGCTGTGAGGTTGTTGACCGTTGCCGTAATGGTTGTGCCTGTTGCGGATACGGTTGTCCATTCTGTTGCGGTGGTTGCTTTGTACTTGAAGCCTTGGGCTGTGATTGCTTCACTGCCTGCGGTGATTGTTCCGTTCAAGGTTGCTGCTTCATGCGTTACGCTTGTTGCTGCAAGGGTGGTTACGGTAGGTGCAGTTACGCCTTGTGCGTTTTGTGTGGTGAAGCTTGTGCTTACCCATGCGGAATTGCTGCTTTCGCATACTGCTCTTACTTCAACGGTGTAAGCTGTGCCTGCGGTCAAGCCTGTGAAGGTCTTGCTTGTCGTGGTAACGGTTTCCGCCGTGCCGCCTGCCAAGCGTACTTCATAGCTGCTTGCCGTACCGTTCCAAGTTACGGTTGCTCCCGTCTCGGTAACATTGCTTGCTGCAAGGTCGGTCGGTGCATCGCAAGGGGCAGGAGTGTCGCCACCTGTCTCAATTATTGACAAGTTGTCTATTATCGCTCCCGGTTGTGTTCCTATGCTACTATCATTCTTCCATACGAATACCAACTTTCTAAGTGTATTCGGTTGGTTAGCTATGGTTGCTCTCATGGTTTGAGTTCCGGTCAACAAATTGATATACTTTGTTGAGGAAGTTTTTCCCATTATCACATTTGAAGAATAGCTATAAACAGAGTAATACATACTACTTGTTGATGCTTCATAACTTGCAGAGTCTGCACTAATCCAAAATACTTTCAAATAATCACTAACATTTTCTCCTCCTATGGTCAAGTCGAAACTGATAGTCAATGAATCGCTTGTACCTGTTTGGAAAAGTTTCTCGGCAACAACAACAGAGAACGCACTAATATTATAATCGGTCGTTGCTCCATTGTCCTTTGAAATATACAAAGCTCCGCTTGTTGCTCCTGTTGGAGTTCCGACATGCCATTTATTGGTACATGTGCCATTCTTCAACGCCCAACCATTGTTGCCCGCTACATCGAAGTCGCAAGAGTAAGGAATGGATACCTCAACCATTTGTGTCGAGAACGAAACCATATTTGTTGCTTCCGACTCCTCAGTGCCGCAATCCGTGGTTACATAGACCTCATATTGCGTTGAAGCATCCAAACCGGTCAAAGCCACGCTTACATCAGTGGCAGGTACTGAGATATAGTCTTCTGCACCCACTTCTCTGTAATAAACATTCCAAGCAGAGTGGCTTTCATCGTTATCCGTCCAAGAAATAGTTGCCGAGTTCGACGTAATATCGGATGCAACAACAGATGCAGCCTCAGGTCTCATACAAGAAGGTACAACCTTTATCGTAAGGTCATCTACGTACATATTTCCGCCATAATCTGACACAGCTTTGAGAATTACATAATGTGTACCGCTCAATTCTGTAGGGAACATTATTTCTTGTTCTTCCCAACCTGTCGTTGTCGAATGCAAAGTAACAGTTGTCAAAAGTGTTGCATTTTCTTCTGTTGGAAGATTGTTAATATACACAAGTACACTGTCATTATCGCTTGCATACGATGTAGTTCTATACATCCAGAACGACATCATCATATTTTGCGAGAAATCAAAAGCAGGAGAAATCATAGTGGAAGTGCTTCCTTCTGATGCATTAAAACTTTGGTACTTCAACATATTGCTACCGCCGTGAGGAGTACAATCAGGAGATGTTCCTGTTGTAGCCACATTCCATTGATAAGAAGATGAATTAGTCGATGTGTAAGAAACGTCCCAACAATTCAATCCGTTCTCAAAGCCTTCAACGTAAGGGAACTCACTTATGGCATCATCGAAGCATCTTGTTCTGAAGTTTATTACAGATGATGGAGCAGATTGACTTGTACCACAGTCTCCTACAACATATAAGCTGTATTGTGTTGTGGCAGTAAGGTCTGTAAGAGTTACCTCTGTTGTTGAAGCAGGGACAGCGGTGTACTCTTCATCACTTGCTTGCTTATAATAAACTATCCAAGCGGTATTTGTCTCATCTGCTATGTTTACCGTTGCGGAGCTTGCAGCAGGTACTACCGTAATATCGGCAACTTGAGGTCTCGAACAGTTGGAAATAGATACCGTAACCTCGTCTATACGCATGTAGTCACCCGGTGTTGAAGCATAGAATGCCAAACGATACGAACCAACTAAATCAGTCAAAGGAATATCGAAAGAAGTATAGTCTGTTGAGTTGATTGTTATGGTTTGTAATAACTGGAATAATGATGTATCGGCTCTTGAAGTCATGTCTTCGTTCTCATCTACATTGTAGTACATTATCTTCAAAGTTTCATCTACACTGCTTTTCTTGGCAACAAAAGATAATGTTTCTGTTCCTGCCAAATCAAAAATAGGCGAGATAAACCAATCGGATATCGTATCGGCAGAAACTGAAGTCGAATTGTACATATACAAGTGTCCTCCTGTACCATTATAAGAAGCCGAAGCGGTATTACTGTGTTGCCATTTGTATGAAGAGTGCTTACCGTTGATATTAATCCAACACATAGGGGCAAAAGAACCGGAAGATGTTATATCTCCGGAACGATACCAAATAGGAGCATCGAAATTCTCAATGAATGGAGTTTCTTCCGTTACCGTAATATTCTCACATACTGTTGCGAAAAGATAATACCCGTTACTATTGTTCGGAATAAACAAGGAAGAGTCCTCATCGCAAAGAGTACGAACTCTGACATCGTACATTGTTCCGGAAGTGAGGTTGTCTATTAGATTACCTTCCAAACTTGTTGTAACATGTGATTGCCATTCCGTTGCTTCATGAACTTTGTATTGAATTTCCCATTGTCCGCCAGCTTCAGCTTCTATGTCAAAGGTCAAAGAGTGGGCTGTTGCTCCGTTCTCTGCAAGGTCGATATCGGTAGGGGATGTACAATTTATCGGTATTATGGAAATATTATCAATCTGAACGCCGACGCTGTCTCCGCTACTATAATCTTGTCTCCATGCAAAAACAAGTTGTTTTACGGAGTTGGCAACCGTGTTACCATCAATAAATATTTCCCCTTGGAGAACTTGTCCTTCCGTCAAATTGAACTTGGTTATACCACCTGAATAAGTAAATCCCGGTTGTACAGTAGAAGAACCTGCCCAGTTTGGCAAAGAAGTTCCTGCAACTAATGTGGTATCCCATCTGAATAATCCGACTTTCACATAATCGTAATTACTTTCTCCACCTCCTTTGTAATCGAACGTGATTTTGTAGAACGGTGCGTTACCGAATTGGATATTTCTTGTGGCATATACAATCTTGGTTCCAGCGACATCATAAGACAAAGTAGCTCCATTATCAGAAGAAAGATATAATTTATGTTCCTCCGGTGTTGCTGTTTCTGCTCCTATAAACCACTTGGTCGTCATTGTTCCGTTGATAAGTGTCCATTGTGCATTTTCCTCTTCGTCTTCGAAATCGCAAGTATAAGGTACCGCCGCTGCAGATTGCGGTGTTGCTACAGTAACAGGATTTGACCAAGAACCACCACAGTCATATTGAACCATGAAAGTATAAGTGGTATTCGGTGTCAAGTTGTCCACTTGATAAGGGAAAGTCGTACCATTAGGTACGCTTATGGTTTCTACACCATCTTCACCGGGTGTTACAGTTGTTCCCTCTGCATAAGCAACAGTCCAACCACTGCTAACTTCCGGTGTAACCGCCCAGCTAAGCACAACCGAGGTAGTCGAATTTGCATCTGCCTCCATCGACAACATATCTGCACAGTCTGTATGTTCTTCGATTTTTACATCGTCTATATGCAAGTCATTGTCCTGTCCTGTTACAATCTGTCTCTGCTCCCCGTAGAAACCTATCATTACGTTACCCGTATATCCGAGTTCTGTCAAATTTGCTTTTACTATTTGACCGCTTGTGGATACCTGAGAAAGGTCTTGTGTCGTCTGTCCTTCATAAGGTGGTTCCCATGTCAACGCATCGATGCTATCCCAAGTCGAACCTCCGTTTTGAGAAATCAAAACCATGAACTTTTGTCCCTCACAACCTACCGGAGCTACGGTATTATTATATTTCGTAAACGCAAGAGTGAATTTCAAGTCATATTGAGTACTTCCATCACCCAAATCTATTGTCGGACTTATCAACCACTCTTGTCTATCCGCAACTGTTGCACTCGTTTTGTATATATTCATTCTTGCATGTTGAGAACCCGACATAATACCCTCTTTTGTCCAGCTGCCCCAACCTGTCGAACCGTAAGTCAAAGGTGTGGTTGCTACATCCGAAAGAAATCCCTGTGCTCCTTTCCAGCAAGATGTCATTGATGTAAGTGAAGGAAATGTCGTGAAATCTTCAACAAACGGAACAGGGACTGCCGAGCAAAGAGTTGCTACACTTAAAGGCGGATCAAAAGGGAAACCCGTCTCTGTTCCATCACCACAAACGGCTGTTACATTTATCGTGTAAGCAGTTGCAGCAGGAAGTTCTGACAATGTATAACTGTTTTCTGTTACAGGAACTACAGTCCAATCTGCTGCATTGCCTGTTTTATAATACAAGTTGTAAGAAGCAACTCCTTCAACTTCATTCCATGTAACACTTATTTCGCTATCCGTTACACCGGTCGTAACCAGACCATCAGGGCGTGCACAAGAAGGGGCGGCTTTCACCATTACATTGTCCAAAAACACAGAACCATGACCTATGGTTTTGTTTCTGACGAATGCCAAACGGTATTGTCCGACGAGACTTTCAAGAGATAACTCTCGCTCAGCATAACTTGTTGTCAAATTTGTTATAGAATCGATTGCCACGAAGTTTGCAGTATCGGCAACAGAGGTTATGTCCCCATCGGTCAAAGCATACGCATATATTCTCAACTCCGGAGTATATGATGTGGAAGACTTCTTGGTATAGAACGACAACACCTCATTGCCCGTCAATTCCAAAACAGGAGTTATCAACCAATCATCGTTTTTATAGGTAGCCAATGTAGCAGATGATGAGCTATATCCGGACATATATGCAGCTTTACTGCCTTCATAAGACGTAGAAGTAGTTTCCCATTTGTAAGAAGAACCACCTCCATTGATGTTCAACCAGCAATAAGGTGCGGTAATTGTTCCGGTCATCAAGTCCAGATTATTCCAATTACTTTCAAAGCCTTCAAACCAAGGAAATGCTGTAATAACATCACAGGCTGTATTGAATGAACAATTTACCCAACTGCTTTCTCCATCACTGCAAATAGTCTTCACCCTGAAATCGTATCTTGATGAACTGTTGAGACCGCTCAAAGAAACAGATGTTGAAGTAGTCGTACCACTGACAACATTCTCAGACTCCCAAGTTTCGGAAGCAAGTTTGTACTGATACTCGAAATTGCTTTCTTCGCTTGTCCAAGAAATATCAGTTCCGTCTGTTGTCAAGTTTGAAAGTGTAAGTCCCGATACCGGATAGCAAAAACCATCAGCAGAATTAATCGTAAATTTTATATTGGGACGTTGTGTAATGATAGAGCCACTGCTGCCGCCGATAGTTGTGGGGTCGGAAAGGTTGGCAGGTGTAGAGTCTCCACGCTTATAGATGGTTTTATAAACAGTAGTAACTGTGGAATTATAATTTCTGCCATTGCCTGCATAACTACCTGTTGTGTTTACGTAAGCAACTACAATATTTCCTTCTCCGCTGTACACAAATGGTGTGGTGAGTGTAATAGTTGTCCAACCTTGAGAGAAAGTAACATTTCCTTGATAGACCATTGTAAGACTGTCAAGAGGTACAAGATCCGTACCGTTGGAAAAAGAACTTCTCGGCACTTCCCCCATGTAAATAGTTGAATTTACTGTTGCACTCGAAGCGTATGCAAAGTCCCATGCAAGAGCAGAGATAATTCCTGCATTTGCAATCTCTTCAACATCGTAAATCGATTGCGCGTACGAATATTTGTAAAAATGCGATACAGGTGCAGAGCTCTGCGTAGCTGTACCATCCCCAACTTGTACCACAAGTTGAGCTTTCATTTGCGTCAGCGACAGCACTGTCGCCAACAGCATGAATAATAATTTTTTCATTGCATTGAATTTTTTAGTTAGTAATTATTTTGACGGCTCAAAGATACGAAATTATTGTATTACCGACAAATGTCGAGATGGAAAAATGTATCGTTTCACAACTTTATCGTCTTCCGATTATATTTTGGCACACTTTTTGCTTATATGATTACATCGCACTTTTTCAACACTTTACATTTTCATCATTTTCTTCTTGTTTCGCTTCATGAAAATTTTCTTGCATTTTATTTCATGAGAGTGTCATTGCTTTGTTTAATTATCGTTTTTCGATAATTCGACGCCCCTTTTTATTCCGAATTTATGGTGTCATAAACGAATTAACGATGGTAAAAACGCATTCTTTTCTTCGTTTCTCTTCTCGTAAAGGCTTTTATCTGCGGATTGGGAAATTATACATATCTTTGCAATCGCATGGTAGAGACATGGTTTCGCCGATTTGTGTTTGCAGGACGGTAGAACCGATAAGCCTCATGACTCTCCGCAATAACAAAAAACCGAATAATGTTTGTCGCAGGGGCTTCGGCAGTATAAATGTTTATGTATATGAAAAGATTTGTTTCTTTCATCGCACTGCTTGCGGTGCTGGCTATGGGTTCAACGGTGTTTGCCCAAACGAATGGTTTATCTCTGCATCTCGGAGGCTCGATGCCGGTAGGTAGTTTCGGTAAAGCGGGAGATGCTTTCATGGAAAGATATTCCGGAGACGGCGGTGCCGCAAAGGGTCTCAACCTCGGACTGAAACTCCAATACGGAATACCTGTTCCGATATTGCCTTCCATAAGGATTATGGTTACTGCCGATGCGATGTATAACGATTTGCAATCCGACGTGAAGGATTTGCTTGAAAAGCCTTCCGAAGTAGCTAATGATTTGTTCGACATAACAAGTCCGAAGTACTTCAATGTTCCTCTCATGGCGGGTGTGAATATTTCCCATTCCCTTTTGGGTGCCGTGAAAGTGTTCGGAGAGGTAGGCTTGGGCGTTAATTTCAGAATGGTTACCAATTTGGAAAGAACCATTTCCGTTCCCGATTTGGAGGGTGGCACGAAAGATGTAACGACTTCGGTGAGTTTCGACAATACCCGCACCTTTGCATTCCAAGTCGGCTTGGGTGTCTGCCTGTTGAACCGCCTCAGCTTGAGCGTTCACTATTACAATCTCGGCAAAGCGGAACTCAGCGGTTCTCTGTCTTCGACGGAAGAGGCTGCGGCTTTGCTCGGTTCGTGGGTAGATGAGGCAGGAAAATTCTCGAACGGCGAAATCGGCACTTCGATGTTTATGTTGAGACTCGGATTTCACTTCTGATTTCCTCTCGAATGCAATAACAAAGAAAGGATATGCCGACAGGTATATCCTTTCTCTGTTATTAGCCGGTCGTGCAACACCGTTCTACGAAAAAGAATCGATGGTTCGATTTTTTCTTTCACCGCTTTATTTTGCAGAAACTGCGGTTTGCTTACGGCGGACTTTGCAAATCGCTTTCTTCTCTCTTTGTCGTTTTGTTGAGAGCGGGTTGGATTGCTATAAAAGCGAGATGAATTGCATGGTGTCTTCTTTGCTCGTCGACCAATCGGTTACGAAGCGTACGGGGGTGCGTACCTCGCCTCGTTTGCCCCAGAGTTCGAAACTTACGTGTTGTTTCAATTCGTCTATTCTCTCGTTCGGCATGTAGAAGATTTGCTGATTGGTGGGCGAGTCGGCGTATGGTTCGTATCCTTTGGCGAGGAGGGCTTGTTTTATTTCCATCGCTCGTTCTATTGCGTTGCGAGAGAGACGGAAATAAAGGTTATCGGTGAAGAGGGTCTCGAATTGCAGTCCCAACAGACGGCCTTTTGCCAATACGGCTCCGTGTTGCTTCATCAAGGGGAAGAAGTTACGCAACAACTTGCGGTTTGGAACGACCACGGCTTCGCCGAATAAGGCTCCGACTTTCGTTCCACCTATATAGAAGACATCGGCACAGGCGGCAATATCTTTCAGACTGACCGTATTGCCTCGGGCTTCTATTCCGTAGCCGAGCCTTGCTCCGTCTATGTAGAGAGGTATGCCTGCATTGCGGCATACGTTGCGGAGGGCTTGCAGTTCGTCGAGTGTGTAAAGTGTTCCGTATTCCGTGGGAAAGCTGATGTAAAGCATGCCGGGGGCAACCATGTGGGGGTAAGTGTCATCGGCATAGAAGTTCTCCATGTATGTTGCAAGGTCTTCGGCTTTGATTTTGCCGTTTTCGGAAGGCAGCACAAGCACTTTATGTCCGGCGGCTTCTATTGCTCCTGCTTCATGAACGTTTATGTGTCCGTTCTCTGCCGCCATTACTCCTGCATGCTTCGGAAGCAGCCCATCGATGACTGTTGCATTGGTTTGCGTTCCTCCCACCATGAAATGCACGTCTGCATCTTGCAGTCCGCAGGCGGAGAGTATGAGTTCCTTGGCTCTTCGACTGTATGGGTCGTCTCCATAGCCGGATGTTTGTTCCATATTGGTGGAAGCGAGTCCGGCTATTATCTCAGGACAGGCTCCTCTCATGTAATCGGTATCGAAATGTATCATCGGATTTTGTTTTGCGGTTCTTGTCAAATTATGTCTTACAATGGAAATCGTTTATCCGAAATAAAGGTGTTCCACAAGGGTCTTCGCTCCGAGGAGGATAAGTATCACGCCGCCGAGAACCAAGGCAAAGCGTGGTTTGATGAAATGTATCTTTTCTCCCATTCTTACTCCGAGTAAGGAAAAGAGGAAAGTGGCAAGGAATATTGTCAATACGGCTATACATTGTTGCATAAATTCCCATTTTATTCCGAATGTAATGCCGACGATGAAAGCATCTATGGAGGTGGCTATGGATAAAAGTACGATTACCTTGGGATTGGACACATCGAAGACTTTTTCTTTGAGTTTGAATTTGCGTCCGTCGATTACCATCTTTATTCCCATTATGCACAAGAGGGCAAAAGCTATCCAATGGTCGGCTTGCGACATGAAGAGAGCAAAAGCATCGCCGAGCAAAGCTCCCAACATAGGCAGGAGAGCTTGAAAGAAAGCGAAGCTGAACGCCAAAAGGAAGGTTCTTTTCCTCGTAAGGGTTTTCTGCAAGCCGCAGGTGATGGATACGGTGAAGGAATCCATGGAAAGGGCGACCGAAAGGAATATGATTTCCAAGATATATGCAGGACTAATCATGATTTATGGTTTTTGTTATATGAATGAATTGTTCCAATGTGAGTTGTTCTGCCCTTTTTGTGAGCAGCGGTTCTTCTATGTTTTCCAATGAAAGGTTCAAGGGTTTGAGAGAGGAACGCAACATTTTGCGTCGCTGGTTGAATGCGGTTTTCACAAGACGGACAAAGAGGGTTTCGTCGCAATCGAGTTGCGTTGTCGTGTTGCGGACAAGTCTTATGACGGCGGATTTCACCTTGGGAGGCGGTGAGAAGACATCTTCATCGACGGTGAAGAGATATTCGCCTGTGTAATATGCGGAAAGGAGTACGGAGAGTATGCCGTATGTTTTGCTTCCGCTCGGAGCAACTACTCTTTCTGCGACTTCTTTCTGGAACATGCCGACGACTTGATTTATGATGTTGCGGTTGTCGAATACCTTGAAGAGGATTTGATTGGATATGTTGTACGGGAAATTGCCTATTATGGCATACGGTGTCGGGAAGATGGTGTTCAAATTCATTTTCAGGAAGTCCCCGCTGATTATATCCTGCTTCAATTCAGGGTAATTCTCATTGAGATATGTTACGCTCTCGGTGTCTATCTCGACAAGTTTGAGTGCTTTTACGGCAGAGTTGTCTTTCAAGTATTTCGTCAACACACCCATGCCGGGACCTATCTCCAAAACAGAGGCTTCTCCCCGCAGGTTGTCGGCAATTCTCTTTGCTATACTCTCATCTTTCAGGAAATGCTGTCCGAGGTGCTTTTTCGCTCTGACTTTATCCATGGTTAGGGATATAATTGCTGTATCGGTAATACAAAAAGGAAGGAAGCAAATATGTATGCTTCCTTCCTCTTAAATGGTTTTACATCTTACTCACCCAATTCTGCACGTTGGAATGCAGTAACGGTTAAGTCTTTGTCTATTTTCTTCAAGTGTTCTTCCACGGAGACTTTTGCCTCACGTGTATATTCCTGACTCAACAATGTACTTTCTTTGAAGAATTTGTTAAGCTTGCCTTCCGCAATCTTTTCAACCATGTTTTCAGGTTTTCCTTCTTCTCTGACTTGTCCTCTGTAAACTTCCATTTCTCTTTCTATGACCTCCGCAGGAACGGTTGCCTTGTTCAAGGCCACGGGTCTGCCGGCGATAACCTGCATTGCCATTTCCTTTCCTTCTTCATCATATCCGGTTTTGGACAATCCCACAACGGAAGCCATTCTGTTGCCGGGGTGTACGTATGCGTATGTGGCAGGAGCTTCTATCGGCAAATAATGGGATAGCGTTATCTTCTCACCTATCTTTGCCACTTGCTCTATAATCATTGTTTCAACGCTTACGCCGTTTATCGCAAGGCTCATGACTGCTTGCAAGTCCTTTGCCTTGGCTGCTATGGCAGCGTCGAGAACGGTTTTGGTGAAATCGACAAAGCCATCGTTCTTTGCAACGAAGTCCGTCTCGCAATTCATCATTATGACTGCGGCAAAGGTTTTGTCTTGGCTGACTGCTGCCAATACTGCACCTTCGGAGGCATCTCTGTCGGCTCTCTTGGCTGCAAGTTTTTGACCTTTTTCTCTCAAATAGTCTATTGCCTTGTCCATATCGCCGTCGCATTCCACCAATGCTTTCTTGCAATCCATCATGCCGACGCCGGTACGTTTTCTCAACTCATTGACAAGTGATGCTGTTATGTTTGCCATATCTTTTTATGCTTATTGGTTGATTACTTCTTCGAAACGTTGCGTTTTGCTATTTGCTTTCTCGGACGTTTCTCCATGTTATCTTCTGTGGAACCTTTTACTTTTCTGATTTTGTTGCCGTCTTGTTCTTCTGCATCTTCATCATCAAAGCGTTCTGTCGCCATGCTTTCGTTTTCCTCTTCGTTCTGCTCTGCCGCACGGCTGTCCTTGTCCATTTTTCTTTCCTGAGCACCCTCTTCTATTGCTCTGCACACGTAATCGATTATCAAAGCAACCGATTTGGAAGCGTCATCGTTCGCAGGAATTGCAAAATCGACCAAGTTAGGGTCGCAGTTGGTATCCACCATTGCAAAAGTCGGTATATTCAAACGTCTTGCCTCTGCTATTGCAATGTGTTCCTTATTTATGTCAACGACAAACAATGCCGATGGCAAACGGGATAGATCTGCGATAGAACCCAAGTTCTTTTCCAACTTTGCTTTCTCACGAGTTATTTGCAATCTCTCTCTCTTGGAAATGGTCGTCGTGTCTTTGTCGGACAAGAGTTTCTCCAAAGAGTTCATCTTTTTAACGGCTTTTCTGATGGTTACAAAGTTTGTAAGCATTCCACCGGGCCAACGCTCCGTAACGTATGGCATGTTTGTGCCTTTTACTCTCTCTGCAACTATATCTTTTGCCTGCTTCTTGGTAGCAACGAAAAGTATTTTCTTTCCTGATTTTGCGATTTGCTTCAACGCTGCCGCTGCTTCTTCTGCTTTGGCTGCTGTTTTGTGCAAATCTATGATATGAATACCATTACGCTCCATGAAGATATAAGGAGCCATTTTGGGATTCCACTTTCTTTTCAAGTGTCCGAAGTGAACACCTGCGTCAAGCATTTGATTGAAATCTAACATCTCTTTTTCTTTTTGTTTACTTTCCTTATTAACTAAAAATCAATCGGCAAGTAGTCATTAGCAAGTCGAAATCTCGCCGATTTGGATACTAAACAATATCCGATATACTAACGTTTGCTGAATTGGAAACGCTTACGTGCTTTCTTTTGACCCGGTTTCTTTCTTTCAACCATACGAGGGTCTCTTCTCAACAAGCCTTTCGACTTCAATGCAGATCTGTCTTCTGCATTTACTTCGCACAAAGCTCTTGCTATACCCATACGCAAAGCCTCTGCCTGTCCGGAAATTCCACCGCCATCGAGGTTTGCCTTAACATCGTATTGACCTTCTGCTCCCACAGTCTCGAAAGCCTGTCTGCAAATATATCTTAACGTGTCCGTAGGGAAATATTCCTTGTAGTCTCTTCCGTTAACGATGATTTCGCCACTGCCTTGTTTCAAGTAAACTCTTGCAACGGCACATTTTCTTCTTCCTATGGTATTGATAACTCCTTCCATATCGCTTATCTGATTGTATTAAGGTTTACTAATCTCGGCTGTTGAGCCTCAAACTTATGCGTTGCTCCTGCTACGACATGCAGATTTCTGTATAGTTGGCTGCCCAATCTGTTCTTAGGCAACATTCCTTTTACCGCATGCTCGATAACTCTTATCGGAAACTTCGCCATGATTTCTTTCGGAGTGGAAAAACGTTGTCCTCCCGGGTAACCGGTATGACGTACGTAAACCTTATCGGTGAACTTTTTGCCGGTGAATCTCACCTTGTCGGCGTTTATTACTATTACATAGTCTCCGCAATCTGCGTGAGGTGTGAAGCAAGGTTTGTGTTTACCTCTCAAAACATTCGCAACCTTTGTTGCCAAACGTCCTACGATTTCGTTTTCTGCATCGATGACAATCCACTCTTTCTTTGCAGTGGCTTTGTTCGCCGAAATCGTTTTATAACTCAATGTACCCATTTTGTTCGTCTTTCTGATAACATTAAAACTACTTTTGCCGCCATAACGCACTTCAAACGGGCAGTAAGAAGCACGAATATTATCGGCTTAACTTTCTCCTTTTCAAGCAATCATAGGATAATACGGGTTCGCTGACCACTCGAATAGGAGTTTGCAAAGTTACTACTTTTTCCCTATACTCCAAATAATCAGTCTGTTTTTTTGCGATTTATTGCAGCATTGACTTTCCGAATGTCCCTTTATGGCTATCTTTGCAAGCGTTGAATGAAAGAGAGAAAATGCACGAGAAAAACAATACGACGAATTTCGATTCTGCCAAAAAGCGTTTGAGCATCAAGGAATGGGACGAAGCGGACAGACCGAGAGAAAAACTGATGAACTTGGGAAGGCAGAGTTTGAGCAATGCGGAATTGCTTGCCATTATCATAGGCAGCGGGAATGCCAAACAAAGTGCGGTGGATTTGGCGAAAGATATACTTGCAAGCGTCGATAACAGTCTGCACGAATTATCGAAATTGTCTTACATGGATTTCTGCAAAAGATTCGACGGAATCGGTCCTGCGAAAGCCATCAACATTGTTGCGGCTTTGGAACTCGGGTTCAGAAGAAAGGAAGCCGAAATATTGCGAAAAGACAAAGTCTCCTCTTCTCACGATGCCTATCTCGCACTATCCCATCTTATGTCGGACTTATCGTTCGAGACCTTTTGGATAATACTGCTCGATGTGAAAGGGAAAATCATCAAAACTTTGTGCATGAGCGAAGGAGGTCTGACAGAAACCTCCATCGATGTGAGAAAGATTTTCAGATCGGCATTGGAATATGGTGCTGTTTCGATTATACTTGCCCACAACCACCCGTCCGGAGAAACAGAGCCGAGTTCATCGGACATACACACAACCCGAAAGATATGCGAAGCGGGGAAATTGCTGTCGATAACGGTACTCGACCATATAATAATAGGTCAGGATACTTATTACAGCTTTATGGATAACGGGAAAATGTAAGTATCATGAAAGACAAATAAGCCGCAAGCGTTATTGCCTGCGGCTTATTTTATTGTGATAGTTTGAGTCTTTTACGGCTTACTCGACCATCAACTTCTTCGTTACATTGCCAAGCATGACGGTATATACACCCTTAGGCAAATCGCCGAGGTCTATTCGCAAAGTCTCGATGCCGGCTTTGAGGTCGAACGTTCTTACTTTTCTGCCGTTGATGTCGAGGATTTGAAGCAAGGTGTTTTCTTTCAATGCCTCGAACTCCAATGTTACGAACCTCTTCGCAGGATTGGGATACAATGCAAACTCTCTTGCATTCACCTCTTGCAAAGATGAAGAACCGCTTGCGGTGAATATAGCCGTAAAGACGGTATCACTCGTAACCGTAACCGTTCTCGGGTTCTCCGTATTGCCGTCGTTCCAACCGGTGAACTCGTATCCCTCGTTTGCAGTGGCAGTCATGATTTTCTCATTGCAAATCTCTCCCGTGCTTATGGCAACGCTGCCAAAGGTTGCATCATTTGCCGAAGCATTAAATTCTAAAATCTACTCCTCCGAAATGCGTCCTGCAAAGTATTCATTCCAAGCACTTCCTGCATAAGCACCGATACTTCCGCAAGGTACTGTCAAAGTGCAAGTCGAAGGAACGTTGGAGAATGAATTACTATCGATTGACGGTGGCGTTACTGCCAAACATCTAACAGAAGTCAAACCGCTGCAATCGTAAAACGCTCTCTTCCCGATGAAAGTAACGCCGCTACCAATGGTAACAGAAGTCAAATTTCTGCACCAGTAAAATGTTTCAATTCCGATGGAAGTAACACTATTACGTTGTGCCGTTGTATTCGACAGAATTTGGAATAACAACATCACCGTTCACGTAGTTATTAAACCTTAAAACGTCAGAATAATACGTTACTTTAATCGTACTACCTGATGTGATGTCGTAGTAGAGTGTTTTCCCTTGATGGGTGTAGGAAAAGTCGTATGCCATCGCTTGGAGCGAAAACATCATCATTGCCACTGCCATTATCGATCGGCACAGTGGCTTGCCGAATTTTGTTTTTTGTCATAATTACGCCACATTAAAATTTCACTACTGCAAGGATACAATCTTTTTCGCTGTTTCCATCACTAAAACAGAAAAAAATAGAGAGTATCTTTTCAATCCGTGTTATCTGTGTTCGCAAAATGCCCCTATACCCTCTTTACATTCTTTATCATTTCAGCTCTTTCGGAAGCATTGCAAATTAACCATTTTCAATTCCTTTAACTTCATAGCTCACGAATTTTCCGCCGGAGGGAGTTTACTCGAAATTTTTCGAGTATTTGAGGGTTTAGCAAAAGATTGTATTTCAACACCTTGCAAACATATCGAAAACCGACCGGAAAAAGACGGCGTTTTGACGGTCGAAAAACGCCGTCTTTTTTCAAGAAAACGAAGAGTTAGCAGTGCTAAAACGAAGTCTTTCGAGTCAAAAGACTTCGTTTTCTTCAGAAAAAACGGCGTTTTTTTCTCCGGAGGTTCGGAAATCTCTCGAAAAGTTGTCGGTTTTCCTTGGATTTAACTCAGGTTAGGAATATTTTCCCGCAAAACCGATGGGTTCACTTTGTTACTCCGAGATTAACAGAATAGTGGTTTGTGTTCAAAATTTTATCAATCACACAATATAAATCAGTCATATCGTGTCGCAATTCCGGAAGATAAGAAGATATTTTCAAGCACAAGCGAGGAAAAGAGAACTTTTGCCTCTCTCGTTTATGCCCTGTGCGTCTTGTATCCTCAAAAAAAGTCAACAGTTGGCATCTACGGTGTAATCCTTATCATTGTCGCCAATCCGGATAAACTCCGGAGTAAAGGCAATAAAGAAGGCTGAAATCCATACATGATTTCAGCCCGAATCTTTTTCTTATCCCAATCGGTGCATTCGCCGAAACGGCTTCGGTATTTCTTCTAATCGATTTTCTCGAAGCCGGTATAAGTTTGCAATGCTTTCGGTATATCGATACCGGTCGGTGTTTGGTTGTTCTCCAACAAAGCTGCAACCACACGAGGTAAAGCCAAAGCACTGCCGTTCAAAGTATGTGCCAATTTTGTTTTGCCGTCCTTATCCTTATATCTCAACTTCAATCTGTTCGCTTGGTATGTCTCGAAGTTGGAAACGCTGCTTACCTCCAACCAACGTTTCTGTGCGGCAGACCAAACCTCGAAATCGTATGTTATTGCAGAGGTAAAGCTCATGTCTCCGCCGCACAAACGCAATATTCTGTAAGGTAACTCCAACTTATCCAACAATCCTCCGACGTGGGCTTTCATCACTTCGAGTTGTTCGTAAGAATGTTCCGGTGTATCTATGCAAACTATCTCCACTTTATCGAATTGGTGCAGACGGTTCAATCCTCGCACATCTTTTCCGTAAGAACCGGCTTCGCGTCGGAAACATTGAGAATACGCACAATATTGCAAAGGAAGGTCTTTCTCCTTTTGAATGGTGTCTCTGAATATATTGGTTACAGGAACCTCCGCAGTAGGTATCATGTAGAAGTTATCCAACGGAATGACGTACATCTGTGCTTCCTTGTCAGGCAGTTGTCCTGTCGCCATTGCGGAGTTCTCGTTAACCATCAAAGGAGGCTGAACCTCGGTAAAGCCGTCTTTCATGGCTTCGTCCAAAAAGAAGTTTATCAATGCTCTTTGCAATTTCGCCCCTTTGCCTTTATACACAGGAAACCCTGCTCCTGTTATCTTGTTTCCCAAATCGAAATCGACGATGTCGTATTCCGAACAAAGTTCCCAATGAGGTTTGGCATCGGAATCGAGTTTCGGCATTTCTCCCTTTTGCACTACCACCACGTTATCCTCTGCTCCGAATCCCTCGGGTACGTCTTTGTTGGGAAGGTTGGGTATCGAAAGAAGCAAAGCCTTGATTTTCTCCTCGCTTTCGGAGAGTTGCTCGGAGAGTTGCTTTTCTTTATTCTTGTATTCGCTTGTTTTTGCTTTCAATGCTTCTGCTTCATCGCTCTTGCCTTGCTTATACAACATGCCGATTTGCTTTGCAATCGCATTGGATTCCGCTTTGATTTTGTCAGACTCCGTTTGAACGCTGCGTCTTGTGTTATCCGCTTCAAGCAAATCCTCGATTACCTGCTCGACGTTCTTGAAGTGCTTTACCTTCAAGCGTTCGATGACATAGTCTTTGTTTTCCCGTATAAAATTAAGTTGTAACATATCTTTTGTGTGTCTTTATCCTTTATTCCTTATTTCCTATCGAAAAATATACTCTTCTCACTCGCCGACAAAGCTATCGCAAGCACGGTCGGACAGTCCGCAAGCATTCCCAAGTTCTTCGCCGCCAAACCCACGGAGAACATAACACGACTGTCCACCTTGCAATCAGCCGCCTTATTACAGGCACTGCCGACCGCAATACCCAAATCATTTGCATTGAAGAAGCACGGAGTGAGCGGCGATGCTTCATTCTTCATTTGGCAGGTCGTATAACCGCAATAACCGCAATCGAGACCGAGTGCAGCGACCTTGCTGCCTATCAGAACCACCGCCTGACCTTGCAGAATGTTCAAAGCGTCTCTGTGCAAGAACTCCTGACCGCTTGCGATATACAATTCCTCCAATTTGTCCGATAATTTCTTTATGTCTTCACCCTCTGCCACCTTGATAAGCAGGTTGTTCACTCCTCTTGCTTTCGGTGCCGTCAAAGCTGCAACGCACATAAATTTCGCAACTTGCGAAACCACCTCTTGTTTGAAGTCTTCCAAATTTTCCATTCTTCCGTTTATTTCAAAAGATACTCGATCAATTTTTTTGTGGCTTTGCCTCTGTGGGAGATTTTGTTCTTTTCCTCCATACTGAGTTCCGCAAAACTTTCCCCGTAACCTTTCGGCATGAATATCGGGTCATAACCGAACCCGCCTTTGCCGTATTTCTCAGTCAGAATGCAGCCTTCGCATCTGCCCTCGAAGAAAACAGGTTCCCCGTTTTCAATAAGACAGATTACCGTTGCGAAGCAGGCATTGCGATCGGTTTTTCCCTCCATGTTTTCCAACAACAAGTTCATGTTATCCTCGAAACTGCATTTTTCCCCTGCATAACGAGCCGAATAAACGCCCGGTTCTCCGTTCAAAGCCTCGACCATAAGCCCCGTATCGTCCGCAAAACAATCCTTTCCGTACTTATCCCAAACGTATTTTGCCTTTTGAAGAGCATTTTCCTTCAATGTACTGCCCGTTTCCGGTATTTCCTCCTTACAACCCAAGTCTTTAAGACTTATGATTTTCACTTTCCCTTGCAACAAACGCTCTATTTCCTCAATCTTATGCTTGTTGTGGGTTGCCATCACCAATTCCCTCATACGCATTTATCTTTTTCTCGAACTGCAAAGTTATATCCTTTTGCCGTAACCTACAACTTATAAACGCTTCTTTTGCATTTCGGAGACTCGAAGCCGAACAACAATTCCTTATCGGCGACATCATCGAAACGATAACTTATCTTCTCCGTCAGTTCGGCACGGCTTAAAGCGTTCACGGCATTCGGAACGTCCGTTATTATGGTTCTGCCCTCTTTTTTATCCTTCAAGTATTGCTGTTTCGTATATTTCCGAGCATGCAACAGGCATGCAGAATTATTTCCTCCGAATTTATACAGGCAAATGTTCTCCACCATGGGTTTATTCGTCAACACGAAAACGGCTTCCGGGTATTGCCTTGTCAATTCAGCCAATTCCTCATCGGGTTCAAAGCGGAACATCTTGTTCGGGTAAAGAGCAAAGCACATATTCCATACGAACAAGCCGGCAGAAAACCAAATCAAAGGCTTCGAACCATCGAAGTAATAAGCATACAGCATTATCGATACAAACGGAATGATGACCATGAACTCGGCATTGCCGTTAGAGAAAGCTGCAAAAGCGACGGTAAGTATCAAAATACCCCATAGCATTCTCACGAAACGTCTGTCCTGAAACAGTTTCAGTCTTCTTCTTTTTATTTTTCTCAAAGCCGCAACGCCCAAAGCCATAAATATCAAAACAATCACAGCGACACCGACGCAGATTACGGTATGAGAAGCGAACAAGCCGAACACATAGCCGTGAATCTGCACGAAACTGCGAACCAAACCCACAGCCGTCAACATGACAACCTGTTTCAATTCCGGCATTCCGGCCTCTCCGCTCAGGTAATCATGCAATGCAAATTCCATGGTGCCAATCAAAGACAACTCGCCATCGACTCCGTATGCTGCAATCAAATAAGCGAAAGGCACAGAAAGGCTTATGGAAAGGAAAATCAAAAGATGTTTCTTATGTCTGTCGAATAAAAACATCATGAAGATACAAAGCCAAACAAGTATGGAGAGTTGATGAAACAAACAAGCCGCAGAAATACATACGGCGGCTTTCACCACCCTGTCAAGCGAGTTTCTTACAAGAAAAACCTGCACATAATACATTGCAAGCAGAGAAAAAAGCAACGGAACCACATAACATTCGTTATCTGTTGCAAATCGCATGAACCCGAAACAAGAACCGCCGAAAGCAACCGCTGCCGAAAGGAAAACCTCATCGGCATTTACCCTTTTAATCATGCGACGCAACACTAAGAGACAGCCACCCGCCACCAAGGCATTCGCATATTGCAACAGCAAAATAGGCTCCACATCCGCCCACCCGAACACCTGCAACAATACTCTGCCATAAAAACAATACAAAAGATGATGCGGACGAAACATCTCCTCACCCCACAAAGAGGAATAGGCGTTCGAATAAGAATCTCCCACCGGATTGGCACTCGGGAATAGAAGATACACCGCCACGAAACACAATATGAATATATAGGAATACTTCCTCCTCACAAAATACGACAACTTCATACAATTTTTACTTTACACCAAGAAAAACGCACAGCTTTCACAAAACGTATGCGATCCGATAAAATCAAACCGAAAGTCCTTTTAAAACACTCTTGTATATCAACCTCATATCGAAACGCCGAAAGAATTTCGTCAATCGGCGTAGTAATTTTTTTCTTTCGGCGATTCAACTCAGTCTCTGCAAGGAACCGGTTTCCAGAAGGGTGTAAGAAACAATATTTTCTTCTTCATAACGTTGGTCGAAAGGCTTGAGAAAACAACATTACAAATAAGATGGAAATCAATTTCATTGATTGGGGATTGAAAGATTATGATTCCGCTTTGCAGGAGCAGGAAACGATTTTCAATGACAAGGTAAGGCGAAAATTACTCTCCGAAGGCAGTATATCGCAGGACTTCATAGTATGCGAACACCCCAATGTATATACTCTCGGCAAGCATGGCAAGGAGTCTAATCTCTTGGCGAACGAAGAATTCTTGAAGAAGATAAACGCTTCCTTCCATCACATAAACCGAGGCGGGGATATAACTTACCACGGTCCCGGTCAAATAGTCGGTTATCCGAGTTTGGATATAGATTCTTTGGGGCTGACATTGCGAACCTATATAGAGACGGTAGAAGAAAGCGTTATAAGGCTTATGGACGACTATTCCATAAAATGCGAAAGGTTGAAAGGGGCGACGGGAGTATGGTTGGATGCTCACGGTTCAAAGGCGAGAAAGATATGTGCCATAGGGGTAAAAGCCTCACGCGGTATAACCATGCACGGATTTGCACTCAATGTCGATACGGAACTCGAATACTTCAATTATATCAATCCTTGCGGCTTCACGGATAAAGGTGTAACTTCCATGAAAAAGGAACTCGGCAAGGAAATAGACTTGAAGGTCGTAAGCAAACAACTTTACGATAAATTCGTAAGCCTTATCGGTTGAGTATCACGAAGACAGATAAAGACAGGCGATTGTTCTGCAAGAGCCTTTTCGAGATTTGAAGCAGGAAAAGACTGAAAAAGTTTACGGAAAGTTTGGTAATTGAACAAAAAGTCGTACCTTTGCAAATGCAAATATACAAGGTCTCTTGGCCGAGAGGTTAGGCACCGGTCTGCAAAACCGTTTACTCCAGTTCGACTCTGGAAGAGACCTCGGGAAAATAAAGGAATGAAGCCGCTCGACAAAGGGCGGCTTTATTGTTTGTACCACTAATGTGAACAATAATAAGACTTTTCGTTCGTTTGTCGGTAAACCAATGTGCAATATCAGTTTTATGCGAAGAAGAATTACTTATGCAGTGTCGTTATGCTTTGCGATATTGTTTTTCGTTTCCTGTTCGACAAATTCATCAGGTGATTTGGAAGTCAAAGTCGATGTATTGTCCGATTGTATGCAGAAAGGGGAAAACCTTCAAACCCTTTCCAAGCATTCGACGACGGTTTATCGTTGGATAGGAGACAATAGAATGGAAATAAAACGCAACAGTGTGCCGGTGGCATGCAATTCTGCCGAAATGAAAGTAAAGGCGATGGTCGCAGATGGTCGCATAATCGTTGACGAAAAACCTTCTAAGGTCAACGAGACCTGCTTCTGTGCGAAGAATTTCAGGTATGTAATAGAGGAGATACCCTCGGGGGATTATACATTCGTACTTAACGGCAACGATTACGGTTTGATAAGAATTTATTGAGCAATGCCGCTTTTCCTTTGAAAGAAAGGCTTGGATGCTTACAAATTTTGCGAATGGCGAAAAGCCGAAAAAAGAAAACAGATAATGAAGAGAATGTTACGAATTACACTTTTGGCACTTTTGATGTGCGTATCGACAGTTACTTTTGCCCAAAAGAAACCTGTTGAAATAGGTAAAAAGGAATTTCTGAGCAAGGTTGCAAACTATGAAAAGGACTCTCTTTCGTGGAATTACCTCGGAGACAAGCCTGCAATAGTGGATTTCTATGCCGATTGGTGCAAGCCATGCAAGCTGGTGGAGAAACCTTTGCAGGAATTGGCAAGGGAATATGCGGGAAGGATATATGTTTATAAGGTGAACGTGGATAAACATAAGGAATTGGCGAAAGAAATCGGCATAAACAGTATTCCGACAATCATCTTTGCCCCAATGGGCAAGGATCCGCAAATTCTGACCGGTGCCATGGGAAAAGAAGCTCTCAAAAGCTATATAGAGACTGTTCTTTTGGGCAATGAACCTTCCGCAAACGCAGATGGCGAACATGCAAGCGGTGTTCAAAACAAATGAAACGATGAATAAAGGTACGGTCGTCAGGAATACCGGCAGTCATTACACGGTCAGGGATTCGGAAGGCAGAGAATACGAATGCTGCATAAAGGGTCGCTTTAAGATAAGCGGCATAAAGTCCACCAATCCGGTGGCGGTGGGCGACAGAGTGGAGTTTCTCCCCTCGCAGGCGAATGCCTATGGCTTGATATGCGGCATCGAGGATCGCAAGAATTATATAATAAGAAAGGCAACCAAACTTTCAAAGCAAACACACGTCATTGCAGCCAACATGGATCAAGCCTTGTTGGTCGTAACCGCCGTTCTGCCACGTACAAGTACCGGTTTCATAGACAGATTTCTGCTTACATGCGAGGCATACAATATTCCATGCGTTCTTGTTTTCAATAAGATTGACCTTTACGATGATGAGATTAGAGAATACGCCGATTACATGAAGTCGATCTACGAAAACGTAGGCTATAACTGCATCGAAACCTCGGCAATCGAAAAAACGGGGTTGGAAAAACTCGAACGAATACTTCAAAACAAAACTTCCTTGCTGTCGGGACACTCCGGCGTAGGCAAGAGTGCCTTGGTCAATGCTCTGGATTCTTCACTCGATTTGAAGACATCAGCCGTTTCTTTGAGTAATCTCAAAGGACGGCACACCACGACCTTTGCACAAATGTATCCTTTGGCTTTCGGTGGAGACATAATCGACACTCCGGGGATACGGTCTTTCGGAATGGTGGACTTCAAAGCCGAAGAAGTGGCACGATATTACCCCGAAATGAGAGCGAGGCTTGCGAATTGCAAATACTATAATTGTACCCATATTCACGAACCGGGCTGTGCGATAAAGAAAGCGGTGGAAGAAGGCGAAATTTCACCGGAACGCTATGCCAATTACGTGAATATAGTCAACGGAGAGGAAGTTCAAATGCCGCAATGGCAAACAAAATAGGGAGAAAAGCATGAGAGCAGTAATACAAAAGGTAACGCGAGCCGTTCTAAGAATAGATGACAGGGTTTATTCCGAAACAGGTGAAGGACTGATGGTGCTTTTGGGCATAGAGGACAGCGATACGGAGGAGGATATAGAGTGGTTAAGCGGCAAAATACGCCGATTGCGTATCTTCGATGACCAAAACGGCGTGATGAATCTCTCTGTCGAGGACGTGAACGGGGATTTGATGATTGTGAGTCAGTTCACCCTCCATGCAAGCACAAAGAAGGGCAATCGCCCGAGCTACCTCAGAGCAGCAAAACCGGAATTTTCCGAACCTATGTACGAGAAATTTGTTTCTTCAATGCAGAAAGGCTTCCCCAAAGAGGTCAAAACCGGAGTGTTCAGAGCCGATATGCAGATAGAATTGGTCAACAACGGACCGACAACCATTATCATAGACACAAAAAATAAAGAATAAAGACATGAAAACACTGTTATTGGTCGCCGTGGTAACGGTAATTCTTCTTGCCTTGTGCTTTTGCTTTATAGGCATCAAGATGTTTCTCAAGAAAAACGGTCAGTTCAAACGCAGTTGTGCCAGCGTCGATCCCATGACGGGCGACAGAACTTCATGCGTTTGCGGAAAAAGCAATGTATTTACGGATAAATGCAGTTCGGATCGCAAGTACAGCCCCTTGGAAGTCAATCGCGAACTCTTGGAAGAAACAAGGTAGGTTTCTTTTCCGATGGTGAGCGTGGATTAGAGGAGGAAGCGATGTATCCTTTGAATGAAATCTCCGTATATATCCTTTGTACGAAACAAGCGTGTGAAAAATTCATTCAAATGAACAATAATTCGTCTTGGTGGTACGATATTAGGTGAAAATTTTGATGTCAAAAGCAGTTAACGTGTTTGTTTTATGAAGAAAAACATCTTTATGGGCTTTGCCTTATGCTTGTGTTCTCTCTTCGCTTCGACTGTTGCGGCTCAGGGCAGTCTGACGATATACAGTTGCAGAAGCATGGCATTGAAACATAACAAAAGCGTAAGCATTTCAAATGAAAGGCTCTTGCAGGCTCAGCAGACAAGAAAGGCGGCGTTTACGCAATTCCTGCCGAATTTCAATGCCACGGGAGCTTATATGTACAATTCAAAGAATATATCCTTGCTTGCCGAGGACGCTTTGTTGCCTGTGGGCAGTAAAGCGGCAGATGGTTCTTTCACAATGAGATTGGATCAAATGGTTACGGCGGATTTTCCAAATGGTCGTGGGGGAACGGTTACGCTTCCGGTCGATGCAAATGGGAAACCATTCAATCCGTTGACCGATCCGGACAAAATCCAGCCTAAGGATTATGCCTTGTTGCCGAAAGAAGCCATGGAGTTCGATATGCAGAATGTTTTCGTGGCAGGAATAGGCTTTACCCAGCCTATATTCATGGGCGGAAAGATTTTGGAAATGTATAGAATGGCAGGAACCTTGGAAGAACTTGCGACTTTGGGTGATGAGAACTCCAAAATAAATTTATTGATTCAGGTTGATGAGGCTTATTGGAGAGTTGTTTCATTGCAAAGCAAGAAGAAACTGGCAGAGGAATATCTCAGCCTGTTGCAAAAAACGGATACCAATGTGGAGGCTTTGTTTCAAGAGGGTTTTGCCACCAAAGCAGACCAACTGAAAGTCAAAGTGAAACTCAACGAAGCTGAAATGACATTAACCAAGGCTGAAAACGGTTTGAGACTTGCAAAAATGTTGCTGAACCAGATTTGCGGCATGCCTTTGGAACAGGATTACGAACTGGAAGAAACGGCGGAAACGGATTTGAGCGAGGTGAGTTTGGAGAACGGCATAGCTTCTCAGGTAAGTCAAAGACCGGAAGCACAGATGTTGGAATTGAAAGTACAGATGGCGAAAAGCGAGGTCAATATAGCTCGTTCGAGGTTTATGCCTAATATTGTTGCAAGCGGCAATTATATCGTTTCAAACCCGAATGTTTTCAACGGTTTCGAGAATAAATTCAGCGGATATTTCTCCGTAGGTGTCGGCATTACGGTTCCAATATTTCATTGGGGTGAAAGATTTCATACTCTTTCTTCCGCAAAGCATGCTTACAACATAGCTCAAATGGAAAGGGACGAGGTGTTGGAGAAATTGGAGTTGCAAGCGAATATGACACAATTCAAGCGAAACGAATCTTTCAAACAGTCTGTTTTGGCGAAGAACAACCTTGAGAATGCAGAGGAAAACCTTCGTTATGCGGAGTTGTCCTTCGAGGAAGGTGTTATCTCGACTTCGGATTTGATGGAAGCTCAAACTGCATGGGTCAGTGCGAAGAGCGAAAACATCGATGCGGAGATAAATACAATGTTGACAAAACTTTATTTGGAACAATCATTAGGTAAAATCAAAGTAAAACAATAGTGAAATGAAAAAGCAGGAAAACAAGACATTGATAATGTCGTTCGTGGTTTTGATTTCGGTTATTGCCGTGATAGGAATAATCGGATACTTTATCCTTACGCCGGATGACATCATTATTCAAGGTGAAATAGAGGCTACAGAGGTACGAGTATCCGGTAAGTTGCCGGGAAGAGTCTTAGAAATAAGAGGCAAGGAAGGTATGTCGGTTAAGAAGGGAGATACTCTTATATTGATAGATTCACCGGAAATAAATGCAAAAGTCATGCAGGCGGAAGCCGCAGAGTCGGCTGCTGCTGCCGTAAGCATGAAAGCACAAAAGGGAACACGTAAGGAGACAATAGAAGCGGCTGCCGAACAATACGAAATGGCAAAAGCGGCTGCCGATTTCGCAAAGAAGAGCTATGACAGGACGAAGAACCTTTATGATAAGGGCGTGATAGCTGCTCAAAAGTATGATGAGGTCAAAGCGAAATACGATGCCGCAAAAGCACAAGAGAAAGCTGCGAAAAGCCAATATAACATGGCTTTGAACGGAGCCCAAAAGGAGGATAAGATGGCGGCATTGGCACAGGTGCAAAGGGCGAAAGGTGCGGTGAATGAGGCTACGTCTTATTTGAGCGAGACAAAACTTGTGGCTCCGATAAGCGGAGAGATTGCCGAGATATTTCCAAAGGTAGGAGAATTGGTAGGCAGCGGAAGCCCTTTGATGAATATAGTCGATTTGAATGACATCTGGGTAACGTTCAACCTGAAAGAAAATCTTTTGTCGAAGATAAAAGTAGGCGATAAGTTGAAAGCAAAAGTTCCTGCTTTGAATGATAAGGAGATAACGTTGAAAGTAACTTATATAAAGGTATTGGGTTCTTACGCAACTTGGAAAGCAACCAAATTGACGGACGAATACGATACCAAAACATTCGAGGTAAGAGCCGTTCCTTTGGATAAAAGCACTGACTTCCGTCCCGGAATGAGCGTTATCATAAATTGGTCGGAGCTAAAATAGAAAGCACAAAATGAAAAGCATCATCTCTGTTTTGGTTAGAGAGTTGCGGAGAATGGTCTCCCGCCCTATATATCTTGTAATGACGATAGTTATACCGCTTGTGGTGGTATTGTTCTTTGCAACATTCTTGAACAAGGGCGTTCCGACTCAAATGCCGATAGCAGTGATAGATTTTGACAACAGTTCTTCTTCGCGACAAATCGTGAGGACTGTTTCTTCGGGACAATTCTGCAAAGTCAAATACAAACTCTCCTCATACGAGGTTGCTCAGGCGAGAATGCAACGTGGAGATATTTATGCCTTCGTCATTATCCCGAGAGATTTTCAGAAGAATGTCATCAATGGCAATCAACCTGAGGTTGTGTTCTGCACGGAATACGTTCATTATTTGGGAGGTTCGCTGATAATGAAAGAACTTACCACCATGCTGAATACAATGTCGGCAGGAGTGAACTTGAAATTGAGACTTGCAAAAGGGGAAGACCAAAACCGAGCAATGGCTCAAATACAACCGATAAAGACAGACATTCACATTATAGGCAATCCGACTTTGAACTATTCCTATTACCTGTCTTCTATAATAATGCCGGGTATTATCTTTCTGATGTGTCTCGTTTGTACTATATATGTGGTAGGCATAGAGATAAAACAAGGAACATCGAGACGGTGGTTGGCAATGGCGGATAAGGCTATTTGGAAGGCTTTGGTGGGAAAATTGTTGCCTTATACGGTTCTGTTTTCGATAATGGAAATTCTTTGCCGGATAATATTGGAGAAGTATCTCGGCTTTACGATACACGGTACGGCTCCTTTGCTTTACCTCGGAAGCGTATTGACGATAGTGGCTTATCAAGCTTTGGGGATATTGATTATAGGCTGTCTGCCAAGCATGCGAACGGCTTTGTCGATAGGAGCTTTTTATGGAACACTCGGCTTCACCCTTGCAGGATTTACTTATCCTACTTTGGCGATGTTGCCGGCTGTAAGGCCTTACAGTCTCCTTTATCCTTTACGACAATACTATGTAATATACAGTAATGTGCAGATAAACGGACTCGGAATGCTCGACTCATGGAAACCTTTCGTTTATCTTTTGATGTTCGACATTCTTCCGTTCCTTGTATTGTCGAGATTGAAAAAAGCTATGGTACGATTGAACTATTCAAGGGATTAGCTTATGAATTCAAACACGAAAGAAAGTTTACGGAAATATAAAGCGGCATGGATAGACATGCTTCACATTCTTCGGAGAGAGTTATACAACATCTTCACGGATAAGGGTGTGCTGATAGTTTTCTTTATAGCATGTTTGGTTTATCCTATGGTTTGCGGATATGTCTATAACAGGGAATTGCTGAATGATATGCCCATTGCGGTCGTGGACGAATCGAATACTGCTTTAAGCAGGGAGTTCATACGACGAGTTGATGCCACTCCGGAAGTAAGGGTTGCAACCCATTGCAACTCCATGGAGGAAGCCAAACGTATGCAAAAGCTGTCTCAGGTGCATGGTATCATTTATATACCCGATGATTTCAGCAATAGCATAAATTCAGGGGAACAAACAACCGTCGGAGTATATGCGGACGTTACATCGTTCTTTTGGTACAGGAACCTTGCTCTGGCTGCAAGTTCCGTTTCCTTGACTATGGGAGGTGAGATTCAAGCGAAAAATCTTATAGCTCAGGGAAAAACATACGACCAAGCAGTCAGTGCAATTCAGCCTTTCAAACCGACTCAACATCTTTTGTACAATCCCGGAGGTTATCCTTCGTTCATATTGCCTATTATCCTCATACTGGTATTGCAACAAACGTTGCTAATCGGCATAGGAATGCTTACCGGCAGAGTAACGGAGAAAGACAGGCTTGCTGCCTCGATTCAGGAAAGTACGCATTATCACGGTTTGTTGCGAATAATCTTCGGTAGAGCCTTGGCGATATTCATCACATACATACCGATAATGATATATGTCCTTATCATCATTCCGAAATACTTCAATATACCGCAGCTTGTTGAAAGCCCGATGAAAGTTGTTTGGTTCATTACCCCATTCCTTTTAGCAGTCATATTATTGGGCATGACCATAGGAGTATTCTTCAACAACAGAGAAAATGCAATACCGTTCTACATCTTCATGTCTGTGCCTATGCTTCTTATGACGGGACTTCCTTGGCCGCGTGAAGCAATGCCGGCAGTGTGGGAAATGATTTCGCATATCATTCCTTCGACTGATGCTGCCAATGGATTTGCAAGAATGATGACGATGGGTAGCAGCATGGCTGAAATATCCATGGAGAACTATTGGTTGTGGATTCTTACGGGTTTCTATTTCCTTACCACGTATTTCGCATACCGTTGGAAATTGAAAATCTAATAAACCGTCTCTTTTGTATTAGTCTTTTCGATTTGACGAATTGAAGCGAAAGAGAATTGCAACACGATACGCTTTCTGCAAAGCAATGGTACTTTGCAAAATATGTAGTATCTTTGCTCTCTGATTGAAAAGCTTATATTTACGAATTATGAAGAAGTTTCTCGGCTGTATTTGCCTTGTTGTCTTGGCTGTATCGGTTTATGCACAGACTTTATCGCCCTCTGCGAAAAAGGATATTCTCAATAATTATCTCAAACACATAAAAACATGTGCGGCAATCAGCAGTGAAAATTTCGATATGTTGCCCGTATATGAATTTCAGCTCTCTTCCGCAGAGGCTTTTCTTACAAAGAACGAGATATACAACAGCGACAACGACATCTATGCAAAATGGATTGAATTGAAAACGCTTGTAAAACAGAACAGAGAGCTTGTGGAGTTCATGTTACCGAGAATGAGTGATTGGTATTATAGGAAAGCCGTGTTCTCCAAGTCGAACAACAAACCCAAGGAGGCATACGATTATCTGCAAAAGAGCATACAAAGCAACCCGCGTAACGTCATGGCAAATTATGAACTTGCCAAGATAAGCCTCGACAGCGGAGCGGTAATGAAAACAGCCGACAGACTGACAGAAATAATCAATGGCTTTGCACCTTCCGAAGAAGAAAGCCTTTTATGCAAGAATTTATTGGTTTATACCTACGATAAGAACCTATTGCAATCCCTTTCCCTAATCAAGCAAGGCAAATACGCTTATGCCATCGACATACTCGAAGAATTGGAAGACTATTGCAAAAAAGACCCCATGAAAATCTGCAACGAGGGTGTGGTGAAGAATAAACTTGCCGACTGCCGCAACAACATATATAAGGAACACATAGACGTTACAAAGAAAGCCATCGCAAAAGGACGCAATGATGTAGCGGGCGATTTCATAAACAATACATACGATTACTTTCAACGCAATCGCGAAAGCATAAGCGATACAGCGGGTTTTGATGAAGTGGTGAACATTGTCGTTAACAGCTATATCGCACAAGCCAAAGCCATGCCGGAAGCAAAAAACAATGAAATCAAAATGGATTTGCTGCATAAAGCAAGAGAACTTGCTGCCATGGTAGGCGGAAACTTCGAAGACAATATTTTGAGACAAATAGCTTTGCTTCAAGGTAGTTTACAAGAGTCCGATCCTGTTTTGGACAGTCTTGAATCCGCAGCACCCAACACAGGGTATGCAGAACAATACCCCGAGTTCATCAAACAGACCGAGAGCGATGCCGAAGAAGATGTCAAGAAAATAGAGAAAGAATACATCCCTTCGTCCGATAATGCCTTGCCTGAAAAAAGTACTGCGGTAACAAACACAAAGACACGCAGTCTTAGAAAAGAAATAGACGATAAATTCTTCGAGACTTTGTCCTATTTGAAAGTAAACAATTACGAAAAAGCATTGGAAGTCTTGGAAAGTGCGAACAAACTCGCCAAGATAGATGCCGAAAAAGACGAAGTGGAGAAAATGTATATCTCAGCCATAAGGGAAGTTACGGCAAGAAGAATGCACAATGCGGAATATGCGATATTTCAAGGCGAAGTCGAGAAGGCAGATAGCCTTGTCGCCAAAACGGAAGAATTGTTGGAAAGGTATAAAATGAAAGACGACAGCGTCATCGTCAAGATAATGAACAGCTATCTCAGAGCCATAGACAACAAGGTGTGCAGCAAGAAACAAGAAGAAATCAATGTGATGGTTTACAACATCATCGACTGCATACGAAAGAACGATTTCTACCTTGCAGAGGACTACATAAATCGTGCAATGCAGATAAAGGGAAGCAGCGAGTGCCGTTTGGATAAGAGCCGTTTGCGAGCCTTGAAACGACAAATCGAACAACCATTGGAATACGTGAAAAGGCGGGAAGCCACAGACAGCATCCTTGCAAGCGGAGACACGAACAGATACCTGAGAGAGTATGCCGAATTGGAACAATTCTATATCACGCACAGTCTTAAAGAGATGAGCGTTCAGCACCGTCCTATAAGAGAAATACTTTACAGTTTCGGCAACGACGCATTGGCAGTCAACACCATCGAACAGCTTATGAAATATCGCCAATACGAACAAAGCGTCGAAGCACTCGCAAGTTTGAAAGACTTCGGCTACAAATCCAAGCACACAAAAAAGATCCAGAAAAAAATAGGTGCGATGATGAGCCTCGAACAAAGCAAACGCAACGAGAAGATAGCACAATCGAACCGCCTGATGGATAAATACGAATCGGACAAATGGTTCAAATACCTTATCAAAAGCTACAAAAAGAACCTTATCAAGTGGAACAAACAGAACCCTTAACCAAGTCCGACAATACAGCAAGTTTGAGAATATAGAATGTTGCAGCCATAATGTTGCAGCCCTAAAAAACTCATACAAACAAAGATGAATACAGCTACAGCTATTCTATCCACCCCGTGTTTACGAAATAATTTCCCCTCTTTCCACCCCTTTTCAGGCTCATTTTTCCTTTGCCATTCACAACTTTTCGGTACACAATTTCGCTTTTCACATTTTTTACCATTTGAGGATTTTTGCGGAGGTTGTGATTAACGATTTTCAAGTTCATTAACTTCAAGGCGAACCCTGAAACCGACAAGGAAGCCCCCTCTGAAAATTTTGCGAGGATAAGAGGTGATGATAAATAATTACCTTCCAAGCACTTGCAAAAATCTTGGCGATTGAAGAAAATAAAACGCCGTAATTGAGGACGGGAAACGGCGTTTTGCCGAATGCTATCAACGAAAAATACAAAAGCAAGTCCAAAATACCATTTCGATTAAGCATGAAGCGTCTCTTGATTTATTGCTAAACGATAACAGAACACCAAATAAGCGAACTTTAACGACAAATGATAATATTTTTTGAGGAAAGGAAAAATCAAAAACAAGCAAAACTGTAACATCTTGGTAAACGGATAGTTGACAATCCAAGCAAAAATCGTGCCAAAAGAAATATAGAATTTGATATTTGACGAAATTCAAACTTTTTTCACAGAAAAATTTATTTGTATTGTCAGAATTTCATACCTTTGAACCGTCAAATAATTACCGATTAAAATCAATGAGATGAAAAAACTATTATTCGCAGGGCTTCTGTCCTTGCTTTCACAAATCGGGATCTCCCAACAGTTGGAAAGTGCAATAATCACCAATCCCAACCATTCAGATTATGTCCATGGACAATTGATTCGAATTTATGACGAGAATATAAGCGTTGTTTTGTCCGGCAGTGGCGGTCAATATGCGTTTTATTTGCTTGAAAATGGGAATACGATAGGGCGGAAAGTTGAAATCACAACAAATGATACGATAAATGACTTTTGCGTCCTCGAAGACAAAACCATTTATTTTTGCAGCACAAACGGAGGTTGCCGTATAGGACACTTTTCCTTTGATGCTTTCTTTCAACCTGAAATTATAAAAGTTGCTTTACTCGCAAACGGCATAGACAATATCTCAAAAATCAAGGCATACAAGGATCCCGATGACAAGATGTTTACTCATGTCGTAGCAATAGGTTCAGCCAACTCGCACAGCATAATCATCGATTTGAACGACAAAGCATCGTATCCGAATTTGGAATATAGTGTTGCAGCATCTCTAAACCAGAACGAAAGATGGCAGGATTTAGACTTGGATGGAAAATATGTGCTTACAGCCGGTCTGGACGGCAATAATCTTTACTTGCATCACTTCTATATGACCGACTTATCTTATGCCGGAGGCGGCTATTTCACGACCCCGATTGGTTTGGCTTACAATACGAAAACTATTTTCTTGCAACATCTGTATGATCACAAATATGCCGTTGTTTCGGATATGGCATTCTTTCCAAGCGATGTATATACGTACTGTCAAATATTCGACTTGGCGACGTCTCCGCAGATAACTCTTGAATATGAGAGAACAATCATGCAACCCGAAAAGAATATAATCAGAGATGTCGAATATTCAAAAGACGATGATGAATTATTGGTATTGATGACTTCCGGAAAGGTCGGCGATGATGCGTGGAAAGATTATCTGGTTTACGCTCCTCTTAAACAAGCCATGCCTTTGCCTATGCAGGTTAAAGCTGTTTTCTTCGGCAATTACAGTCCGCAATATCCATACCTTAACTCGGTAAGAATGTTCAAGCCATATCATTACACCATTGTCGGGACAGAACCGATGAACAATAACATGTTCTTGTTTGCGAAAGATAAAACTTATGAAACCGGAACAAGTTGCAACAAGTATGATTATATCAATATGGACGGTTCGAACATAGGTACAACAAACACACCAACCAATTGTCAGCCCTTTGGTCCGATACCAACTTTTTGGCAAACTTTACAACCAAGCAATCCAATCATAGAGGGATTTCAAACAGATTGCTACAGTACACATTAAAAAACAAAAGCAATATGAAAACAACAAAAATTCTTTTCGCCGTATCATTAGTGTTGGCAAGTCTGCAAAGTCATTCTCAGGGTATGTATGGAGATGAATATTTGGAACGATTATGTTTTCCGTCTTCATTCTCAACTTGCAGAAGTCTTTACGATAGTCACTCTTTCTTTGCCTATTCAGCAAGAGTATTTTTCCCTTATGTATTAAATAGGGGAGATACGATTGCAGAGATAGAACAATATTATTCTTGTGATTCAGTGGCAAGACTATCAGGCATTGCCTATATAAACAATGCAACCGCCCGTTGTGACACTCTTTATTCTTTCAGATTAAGAGATGCAAATAGCGATAGTATTATAGTCTCAATAAAACCAAGTGTACATACAGCATATAACAATATTTATTCTTGTCCTTCATCAATCGGTGAATTTCTATTTGATTCTGTGATAACGGTCAACGGAGATTTCTCGTTTTCAATATGGTTTCCGGATTCTTTTTACGAGGAGGGTTTGAACAGTCCGATATGGACGCGAGCAGGAATAATGTTCGCATATTACACTCAGGATCTCGAAACAAATCAGATTACTGCTTGTAATTCAAGGAAAGTTCTCATGGTCAGATACTCCGACGGTACAAGAAAACCATTCTTGCAAATGATGTACGAAATCGGGCAAGGATTTTACCTCGAACAGTTGAATTTAGTTGGCGAATGGTTTTGTGATTTATTATATATGCCGATATTCGCAGAGCCGGATACGGTTCAAGACACAACTTCGTCTCTGATAAATGTCGGATTGGAACAATACATTTCTCTTTATCCTAATCCGACAAAGGAAATGTTGAATGTTTTCTGTTCTTACAAAATTAAGTCATACACGATAATTGATGCAATGGGGCGAGAAATAATTTCGGAAGTCTCAAATATCAACTCTTTGAGCATAAACGTTCAAGGACTGAAAACCGGAATTTACTTCATAAGATTGAAGACAGCCAAGGGCTTGGTGAAGAAAAAATTCGTGGTTGAGTAGGGTTCACTGCAGATTGTCGGGTAAAGCACAAAGAAAGGTGGTTCTTATGAAAGAACCACCTTTTAGCATAACAAATAGAGATTCTATTGTTTTCCTGTATGTCCGAAACCGCCTTCGCCTCTTTGGGTTTGTGTCAAATCTTCGGCGAGTTCCCACTCCACTCTTTCATGCTTGGCAACTATCATTTGTGCTATGCGTTCGGCATTTTTTATTTCAAAGGCTTTATCAGAAAGATTGACCAGCAATATCTTGATTTCGCCTCTGTAATCCGCATCTATGGTTCCGGGAGAGTTCAATACGGTTATACCATGTTTGAGTGCCAAACCGGAACGTGGTCTGACCTGTGCTTCAAAACCTGCGGGTAATTCGATGAACAGACCGGTAGGGACAAGAACGCGTTGCATCGGTTGAAGAATGATGGTTTCTTCTATGCTTGCTCGCAAATCCATTCCTGCTGAAAGAATGGTTTCATACTCCGGAAGTATATTTGCGGATTTGTTTATCACTCTTACTTTCATGAAGCCGGGTTTTAATCGACTTGTGCGTCTATTGCAGAGTTATTTCTGAAAGATAAATCGCCAGAACTGTCTATTCCAAGGCTTGACTTCGGTCTCGGAGAAGAGAAGTTTTGTGAGATATTATAATCATTTTCCATGCTGGGGTGGGAATTTATTATGGACTCCAAGCCGTCAGGCGTTGTCATCATATCTCTGATTCTCTTTATCCTTGCAACACGTTCTTCTTCCATTGTTCCTTTTGTGGCAGGTTGAGAAGGCCATGTGGTTTGATTTACGATATCCGCCAATTCTCCTGTTTTCGCAGGAGTTTCAACAGTAATCGTAGTTTGAGATGTTTCTTCTTCCGCTATGGCATTCACCATGGATGGTTCCTGATGTATGCTTACAGATGTTATCGGAGTAAATCCGGCAGTTGATTTAGCAGAGGTATCCACAGGGTTCATATTTTCATCAAGAACTATAGTCCTTTTCTCAGGCTTATCAGGTTCAACCTGCTTGGGCTGTTCTCGACCTATCGGCTTATCGTCAGCTACAACTTTGATTGTCATATCGTCAGCACCGGCATGTGAAAGCGTTTCCTGTTTATTCTCAGGTTGCACTACTATTGTTTCAGTTTTTTTTGACGCTTCTTCCGGGGTCGGTATCGTACCACCGGGAGTTCTGCGTTCCGGTGTGTACATTTCTTGTTTTGCTTCAAAGCCGGTTGCTATGAGTGTAATGCTTAATTTGTTTCCTAAACTTTCGTCGAATGTTACACCCCATATTGTATTGATGTCTTTGTTTGTCTGTTCTTCCAAGTAATCCGTAATAACTTCCAATTCCTCCATCGTGAAGTCTTTCTCGGAACAACTTATGGTCAGAAGCACATCCTTGGTTTGTGAAATATCATTATCATTAAGCAAGTCGGATGCAGTAGCTGCTTTTATTGCTTCCAAAGCTCTGTTCTCTCCCTCTGCAATACCCAATCCCATAAGAGCCACACCGGAATCTTTCATGACAGACTGCACATCTCGGAAATCGACTTGAACATAACCGGTATTGGTCATTATCTCCGATATTCCCTTCACTGCCGTAAACAAAACATCATCCGCCAAAGAGAATGCTTCCTTAAAGGACATTTTTCCTCGCTCCCTCAACTTATCGGTATTCACGATGATTATACAATCGACAATTTCTTTCAGTTTCTTGATACCTTCCTCTGCCTGCGTCCTTCTCTTACGACCTTCAAAACTGAATGGCAAAGTAACAACTCCTACAACCAATATTTTCTCGCCTTCTTCCGGCAAGTCTATTTGCTTTGCCAACTTTGCAACGACAGGAGATGCTCCGGTACCTGTACCCCCTCCCATTCCGGCAGTAACAAACAACATTCTTGTATTGGAATCGAAAATACCCGATATTCTGTCAGCATTTTCTTCTGCTGCTTTTTGTCCTCTTTGGGGATCATTGCCCGCTCCCAATTTTCCTATGCTTATTTTGTTTGCAACAGGACTTGCATTCAAATTCGTTGCATCTGTGTTGCAAACAAATAAGTCCACACCTTTGATTCCTTTTGCAAACATGTGGTTAACCGCATTGGTACCGGCCCCGCCGACACCTACGACCTTAATATATGAAGAAGTATTGCTTTGAACATCGATGTCCAAAATATTACTGTCGCCTATGATACTGTTTAGTTGTATTTGTTCGTCCATAATACCAATGTTTTACTCTTCTCCGATTGTATGATATTAGTTTGTAAAATTACTGCTTTCAATTCATTTGTTTCCATGCATCAACGCCAAGTTCTCAACACCCTAATGTTAATACCGACCATCACTTATTATCTTTCTCAAGAACTCGTTCAATTTGTCCACTACCCCGCTTTTCTTTTGCTTGTGTTCATTCGGTTTATCATTAGCCTCTTCCTCTGACTTCTCCTCATGTTCTGCTTCCTCGACTTTCTGTTCAGGCACAGGCTTATCTCCTCTACGTTCATCTTCTATCTGAAAGCCTTTAAGCACCAATCCTATACCTGTTGCATGCATAGGGTGTCTCATTTCTTCGGTAACATTTCCTGAAATATGTTCGTCCGGGGTTCCTATACGGGTGTCCAAACCCAATGTAAACTCTGTCAACTTCACAATATCTGTAATCATCGACCCTCCGCCTGTCAGAACCACTCCTGCTATGAGTTTCTTATTGTAATCCGTATTATGAATTTCATACAGAACCTGTTCCAAAATCATGGTTACCCTCGACTTTATGATTTTGGCGAGGGTTTGAACAGATATTTCCCTTGCGTTACGACCTCTGAAACCCGGTATGGAAATTATTTCATTTTGAGAATTCTCATTTTCAAGACATCTTCCGAACTTTACCTTCAAAGCTTCGGCTTGTGTCTTTATAATGGAACAACTTTCCTTTATATCATCTGTTATCACATTGCCTGCCAAAGGTATTACAGCGGTATGCCTCAAAATTCCCTCATGAAATATTGCCACATCCGTTGTACCTCCGCCTATATCCACAAGGCATATTCCCGCATCTTTCTCAGTGTCATCTACAACAGCCTCGGCAGAAGCAATAGGTTCTAGTATCAAATCCTTAACCTCATACCCTGCCATCTTGACACTAAGGTATATATTCTGAATATTTGTAACATTTCCCGTAATCAGGCGGAAATCTCCCTCCAAACACTTTCCGACTCTGCCGACAGGGTCTGTCGTTGCAAGGTCTCCATCGACACTGTAACTTTGGGCTATGACATGTATTATTTTCTCGCCATGAGGAAGCAACAAATTATACTGATCCTTTTTCAATGCTTCAACATCCTTTGCCGTGATGATGTGATTGTCATCATGAATCATTATGTTACCCCTGTGTTGTTGCATTTTTATATGATGTCCCGCAATACCGACATAAACCCTCTCGACCTTATAGTCTGCCATTGCCTCAGCCTGTCCGACCGCCTGCTTTATGGAGTTCGCTGTTGCTTCTATATTTTTAACGACCCCTCTTTCAACACCTATCGACGGAGTTTTCCCCATTCCTATTATGGAAATCTTTCCTGTTTCATCTCTCTTTCCTATGAAAACAGCTATCTTCGTTGTGCCGACATCTATACCGACTACTATATCTTCTTTTTCCATATATGATAAACGTTTAATTATTTTCTTGTACAAACCACTTGATTATCAAATCTCAAATTGACCAGACTGTAATTATCCCAACCATACTTCGTAAACCCTTCCTTATACAGATAGTGCAATTTTCGCAGACGTTCTTCGAGCATATCCGCTTCTCCAAGCAAAATTACATAATCTCCGACTTTGGGTATCAATTGAAACTTATCTTTTTTCGAGAAATAAATCTGGTCTATCTGATTTCTCAAAATATTATCCTGTTCTATGAATCTTGCTATCTTATATATTTCATGGTATCTCTGAAAACTTATCGTATCCAAAATAGCCTTCGGTTTCGGTAATCCATCCAACTCTCCACTTGCAATAACAACATTGGCAGCACCACGAAACGAAGCACTGCACACCTGTTCATCGCAATCAAGATAAAACTGTCCTCCCGAAGTATTATATACTCTCACCAACATTCTGTTCTGCGATACATCCATGTTCAACGTTCCGCCCAAAGTCAGAAAAACATTAGCAGTCGATATAAGATTTTGCTGCAAAAGATACGTTTCTATTTCCTCACAATGTATCTCTTTCCTTTTCTTGGATGACAACTTACCGAATTTCCTTTCCACTGTTTTCAATACGTCTCCATTGGAAATCAGTGTATCGCCTCCTTTATAGTCTATTTTTATTTCGATTGTCGCAATACCGAGATTTCGCATTGTTATGTTCGCAAGAACCACAATCACAACAATGGCAAATAAAATCAACAAAACACGTATTGCTTTTCTACTCATTCTCTCTTATCATTTCGGTTATAGGTTCCACAAATCTGTCTATATCACCTGCACCCAGAGTAACCAGCAATTCAGGTTGCAAAGTTTTAAGTAGTGGCAACAACCGGTCTTTCTCAACATAATATTTACTCGACTTACGTATCTTTCCGAGTATTGTGTCCGATGTAATACCCTCTATCGGTTCTTCTCTTGCAGGATATATCGGCAACAATATAATATCGTCCAACAACTCCAACGATTGTGCAAATTCACCGGCAAAATCTCTCGTTCGCGAATAAAGATGCGGTTGAAATACTCCGCAAATCCGTTTATCGGGATACAATTCTTTCAAAGATTTGATTGTAGCCTCTATTTCTTGCGGATGATGAGCATAATCATCATAATATATTGTTTTATCTGTCTTTATTCTCAAATCGAAACGGCGTTTCATTCCCTTGAATGTCGCAAGACCTTCTCGAAATTCACATTCATTCACTCCCAAAGAAAGAGCCATCGACAAAGAAGCAACTGCATTCTCGATATTATGCCGTCCCGGATAGGTCATCTTCATATCATGATATACCTTATCCGGCGTGTGAAAATCGAAATAGTATGCCCCTTCGCTCACTCTGATATTTGACGCATAATAGTCCGCATCGACATCGGTCAAAGAATATGTCGTTTCCGGTACTTCCGACTCTATTTTCACAGGCAGGTTGTTTTTCAAAAACAATCTGCCGTTTTTATCGGTCAGATTTGCGAATTGAATAAACGCCTGCTCCAAATTATCAAGATTTCCGTATATATCGAGGTGATCTTCGGCTATTGAAGTTATCAATGAAAAGAACGGAGACAATCTCAAAAAAGACCTGTCATACTCGTCGGCCTCGACAACAACGTAATCCGAATTATGGTTTACCAAAAAATTCGTGGAATAATTATTTGAGATACCTCCGAGAAACGCACTGCAACCGATACGACTGTTTTTCAAAATATGTGCCGTCAATCCTGCGGTTGTCGTCTTTCCGTGAGTGCCTGCAACAGCTATTGTCTTTTTTCCTCGTGTTATCCTGCCCAAGGCCTCGGAACGCTTGAATAATGGAATACCCATCACCTTTACATATCGAAGAATTGCACTATCCGACGGAATTGCCGGAGTATATATGACCTCATCAACATTCAAAGTCGCAATGTGAGAGCTATCATCTTCATACACGATTTCCACCCCCTCTTGCTCCAACTCCTTTGTCAAGGCTGTACATACCCTATCATAGCCGAAAACGTTGTTTCCCTCTTCTTTAAGGTATCTTGCGATGGCACTCATGCCTATTCCGCCTATTCCTACCAGATAATACGTTCTTGCTTTCATCTTACTTCTTTACAAGCTTTTCAACCTCTTCAACTATCCTTTTATCGGCATCTCTTATTCCCATTGACTGCAAATTGGAAGAAAGTTTTTTTCTCAAACCATCATCATTCATCAACTCATCGATAACAGGTATCAATCTTTCTTTTGCCTCCGCATCTTTTACCATCAATGCGGCATTCTTCGACACCAAAGCATTGGCATTTTTCGTCTGATGATCCTCTGCCACATTCGGGGAAGGAATCAATATACATGGCTTTCCCACTATACATAACTCGGAAACAGCAATAGCTCCGGCTCTCGAAACGATTACATCCGCCAAAGCGTATGCCTGATCCATATCATATATAAATTCATACACCTTTATAAGCGGACTGTCCACCCCTTTCACCCTTGTCTTTGCTTTCTCATAAAACCACTTACCGGTCTGCCAAATCAGTTGTATATCATTTCCGACAAAGTAATCCAAATTCGCAAAAATACTTTCGTTTATCGTCAAAGCTCCGAGACTTCCTCCTATAACCAAAACCGTTTTCTTTCCCTTATTCAAGCCGAAAGTCTCAAAACCCTTTGCTCTTTTTTCTTCTATATTATCGTATAACTGCGAAATATTCTGTCTTATCGGATTGCCCGTAAACACGATTTTATCGGCATCAAACCATCTGTTCATATTATCGTAAGCAACGCAAATCGTATCGACACTGTCGGCAAGCATCTTATTGGTAACCCCGGGATAAGAATTTTGTTCCTGAATAAGAGCCGGCACATGCTTTGAAACAGCAGCAGCCAAAGTAGGACCTGACGCATATCCACCCACGCCTATTGCTACATCCGGAGCAAAAGTCTTTACGATTTTCTTTGCCTTTATGGTCGAATATATCAACTTGAAAGGAAACGATATGTTCTTCCAAAACTTCTTACGCTGAAACCCGACTATCGGAAGACCTATGATTTTATACCCTGCCTGAGGCACTTTCTGCATCTCCATTCTTCCCTTGGCTCCCACAAACAATATTTCCGCATCAGGATATTTTTCTTTCAACGCATTAGCTATCGCTATTGCAGGAAAGATATGTCCTCCCGTACCTCCGCCGCTAATTATCGCTCTCATTTTCTTCTTGTTTTTTCTCGTGAATATTATCCGTTGCTTTCTTTTCAAGATCCATTCCCGTGGAATCAAGATTCGTTTTTTCGGATTCAAGTTCCATTTGATACTTCTTTGCATCGGCACTTATGTTAAGCATTATACCCAATGCAGCACTACTGATGATAAAAGATGTACCGCCGTAACTGATAAACGGCAATGTTTGTCCGGTGACAGGTATCAAAGTGGTTGCCACCATCATATTGACCAAAGCCTGTAAACAAAACACCAAACCTATCCCCACTGCTGCATAACTGCCGAAAGGTCCTCTTGCTGTTTTCGCTATCTTGACCGAACGATAAAACAATATGAAATACAGTATCATTACTATGAATCCGTACAAGACACCTCCCTCTTCCAAGATTATGGCAAAAATAAAATCGTTGTGAGACTCGCTTAGAAATCTTCCCTGTGTGGTATTTCCTATACCTTTTCCTACTATACCTCCTGTGGAAATCGCCATGGTCGCTGTATTAGCCTGAGTTATTTCTTCCGGATTATTATTCACAAAGCCCTCGATACGATTAACCCATGTGCTGCTTCGCTTCAAAATATCAGGGTTCACCACATAAACGCCGACAACGAACAAAGCCAATACTACTCCTGCCGGAACAATAAGCAACCAATTCTTCATTTTTGCCCCTGCAATAAACATCAATCCGTAACAACTTATGAAAACCAATAAAGCAGTGGAGAAATTCTCCGGAAATATCAATCCGCATACCAAAAGCAGTTTGAATGATAACGTCAGAAACTTCTTCCTATCTCTTATGCCATCTCCCAAAATCGCAAGTTCGTTGGAAACATATAATACCAAAATATACTTGACTATTTCAGAAGGTTGGAATTGTCCTATCAACGGAATAACAATCCATCTGTCTGCCGTCTTCCCGGAAATTCCACCCAAAGCCAAAGTAACCAATAACAAAAATAACGAAAAGCCATACGCAATCTTGGTAATTCTCGGATAATAAGAATACTTCACCAGATGAACAAAATATGTTACGAACAAACCGGCAACAATAATACCGAAATGCTTCACGAACATATAGACAATATCACCGTTACCTTTTTCATACACGGTCTTGCCCATAGAGCTGTAAACTTCAATAAGAGAAATCAGCATCAACGCAATATAGGTAATCCATATTACCCTATCCCCCTTTACTCTATACTTCTCGACATCTATTTTCATTTCTCTCAGGCAGGTTTCCCCAATCTATAAGTCATTCACAAGTCTAAGAAATCGTTCTCCATTCAAATCGATTTTATCCTCCGAACCGTTTGCCGGGGAGTATATAACGACATCGGGATTATTTGCAAAGAAATATGCCGTTTTCACAGCCTCCTCCAAACTATTCACCCTAATCAAATTAGTCAAACCTGAAAACGCTTTCTGCACGGCGGCATTTTGTTCACCTGTCAATATTAAAGTATGAACTTTCTGTTTAACCACATCTATCAATGAAGTTAAATCTTCCACCTCCGAACCGAGTTCCAAAATCCATATAATGGGACTGCTTGTGAGTTCAAAAGTGTACCATGTGGAATTAGGCTTTATACTCTTGGAATCGTCGATATAATCTACCCCTTTTATATTTGCCACAACTTGATTTTTATGCCGCAATGCACTCCTATCGAGCAACATGTTTTTAAGAGTTTCATTCCTCATTCGAATCATGTCGGAATAATTACGTTCGGCAAGATTACCATAGACTTTCCTACCCTGAACAGCCAAATCTTCTATATTCATAAGTCCTTATCTTAGTTTTAGAGTTACTATTGTGGTTACGGCAAGAATGATACATATTATCATGAACCGCTGTACTATTTTAGGTTCCGCATAACCTTTCTTCTGGTAATGATGATGAAGAGGGGCCATAAGGAAAAGACGCCTACCCTCTCCATACTTTTTCTTTGTAATTTTGAAGTACGACACCTGCAAAATAACCGACACATTCTCCGCGATGAAAATACCGCATAATATAGGTATCAGCAACTCCTTTCTTATCAGAATTGCGAAAACAGCTATTATACCGCCTATTGCCAAAGAACCCGTGTCGCCCATAAATACTTGTGCAGGATATGTATTATACCACAAAAAGCCCACCGTTGCCCCGACAAAAGCTGCTATGTATATGGTCAACTCCCCGACATTAGGGATATACATTATATTCAAATAGTTGGCAAATATTATATTTCCTGACACCCATGCCAGCACAGCAAGACAGGAACCTATTATGGCAGAAGTTCCTGTTGCAAGACCATCTATGCCGTCTGTAAGATTTGCTCCGTTTGAAATTGCCGTAATGAACAAGATGACTATCGGAATGAAAATAATCCAAGCATAGCTTTTGTAATCCTTTCCAATCCACTTTATAAGCCAACTGTAATCGAACTCATTGTTCTTGACGAATGGTATGGTCGTTTTTGTGGAACGGGAAGACTCCTGCATGAATTCTTTCTTCGCTTGCTCGTAATTCGACTTCTTTTGCAGGTTATGACTCTCGGAATATATGGCAATATCCTGCTTTTCCTTTATAGTTATATCAGGGTGAAAGTACATCATACAACCGACAACCACACCAAGCATAACCTGTCCCACTATCTTCAATTTTCCGCTCAAACCTGCCTTATTCTTCTTGAAAACCTTGATATAATCGTCTATAAAGCCCAATGCTCCGAGCCAAACGGTTGTAATCAACATTATAATCACATAAATATTATCCAGCCTTGCGAATAAAAGAGTCGGTATCAATATGGCTGCCAATATTATAAGGCCTCCCATTGTCGGAGTTCCCTCCTTTGCCTTTTGTCCTTCCAAGCCCAAATCCCTGACGGTTTCTCCGACTTGCTTCTTATGTAAAAGTTCTATCAACCTCTTGCCGAACACTATCGTTATCAGCAATGATGTTATTATTGCCGCAGCAGCACGGAAAGATATGTATTGAAACACTCCTGCTCCCGGTATATTCAAGCTGTTATGCAGCCAATCGAACAAATAGTACAACATATTTTGTCGTTATTTTGAATACTCAATATTTTGAAATTTCCTCTCTATCATCGAAATGATGCTTTTCACCCTTGATTTCTTGGTAAGTTTCATGTCCCTTGCCCGCTATCAATATTATATCCTGCTTACACTGTGTCACTGGCAACACTGTTAGTAATTTTACTGGTGCTATTTGTTCTTATGGCTTCATGCCTGTCGGCAACACAAAACACATTCGCGTAATCTTTTATCCCCGCTTTCATATCGCTCAATATATCATTCGGTTCCTCATATCTCGGATTATCCGAAGTCAATATCAATATATCACTGCCATTCTGAGCTATTGCAGCCATTTCAGGTCTTTTGGTTTTATCCCTGTTTCCTCCGCATCCGACAACCGTTATCAATCTGCCACCTTGTCTTATTGAATTTATGGTGGATATGACATTATTCAAAGCATCGGGAGTATGAGCATAATCCACTATTGCGGTGGCTCCGTTCTTCAAATAATGCGGTTCGAATCTTCCCGACGCAGCTCTCAAATTACTCAATCCGACCAAAGTCTCCTCTTCTTTCAACCCGCACAAGCGTGCTATTCCATAAATCGCCAAAAGATTATATGCATTGAATTTTCCCACAAGCCTCGTAGAAACCTCCTTGCCATTAACCTCCAGCAACAAACCTTCAAAGCAATTCTCTATAATCTTTGCTTTGAAATCGGCAGGTTTTGTCAGACTGTATGTATATTTTTTCGCAAGAGTATTCTCCAACATTTTACCGCCGTTTTTGTCATCTGCATTGGTGAGAGCAAATGCCTGTTTGGGCAAAGAATTGAAAAATCCCTGCTTTGCAAGTATGTAATTGGCAAAAGTCTTGTGATAATCCAAATGGTCATGCGTGATATTGGTAAACACTCCGCCGAAAAAGTTCAAACCCTCTATTCTTTTTTGGACAACGGCATGCGAACTGACCTCCATGAAAACATACTCACAACCGCAGTCAACCATTTCTGCAAGCAACCGATTAAGTGTCAAGGAATCCGGAGTGGTTCTTTCAGTCGCAACTTCTCTATCGCCTATTCTGTTTACGATAGTCGATACCAATCCGCACCGAAAGCCAAGCGACTTGAACAAATTATATGAAAGCGTTGCGATGGTCGTTTTCCCGTTCGTTCCCGTAACCCCTATAAGTTTCAATTTGGAAGAAGGATTATCGTAGAAATTCCTTGCAATAATTCCTATTGCCTGTCTTGAATTTTCAACCTGCAAATAAACAACCCCATCATTCAACTCGACAGGCATATCCTCGACGACAACCACAACCGCACCTTTTGCTATTGCCGCATTTATATAATTATGGCCATCAGACACCTCTCCCCTTTCTGCCACAAACAAATCACCTGCTTCCACCTTACGGGAATCGAACTGTATCCGATGAACATTAACATCTTCACCGCTCGTTCTTTGAAGCACCTTCAAACCTTTCAACAAACAAGACAAACTCTTCATCTCTATTTCTCCTCTTCTCTCGGGCTTCTCAGTCCGAGAACTATCACGTTATTTCTTTTATCTATCCTACTTCCCGCCGCTACACTCTGGCTGACGACCTTGCCTTTCCCATGAAATCTCACTTTCATTCCCAAATTTTCAAGCATATAAACCGCATCTTTTATCGTCAGCCCGACAACATTAGGAACAATGCCGCTTTGTACATTTTGCTCCGACAAAGCACACATTCCGTTTATATCCTTGCCTTTGACCCACATAACAGACGGCTTGGTAATATGCAAGCCGAGACTTTTACAGAAAGCATAAAAATCTCCTCCGTTGCCATACCCTATTACAGGATACTTCACAGTTGATTCCTTTATATTCGTTTTATTGAAATCTATCCTCGTACCGACAACCCTATCCGACAATTCTCTGAATACAGGAGCAGCCAAATCTCCGCCATGAGTTCGAGCCTTTTGGGGCTTACTTATCACCACAATACAGGAATACTTCGGAGCATCGGCGGGGAAATAACCCACGAACGAAGCTCTGTGTTGAATACCTGCATGTTTCTTGTCATAACCTATCTCCGCAGTTCCTGATTTCCCAGCAATTCCATACGATGCCGTCTTCAATCTTCTGCCAGTTCCATTCTGCACAACACCTTTCAAAACATTATGCAACTTATCTATCGTTTCTCTTTTGCAGATTGCCTCCGACATAATTATGGGAGCGAATCTTTCAACCTCTTTTCCATCTTTCACAACCGATTGAACGAACTGAGGCTTCACCATCACACCCTTATTCGCAATGGCATTGTAAAAAGTCAATATCTGCAAAGGGGTCATTCTCGAAACATAACCGAAACTCATTCGCAAAAGGTCTGTAGGATTTTCCGAAGAACCTATTTTCGGCTTAGGCTCATGCACTTTTATATTCAATCCGAGAGGTTCGAAAGCAAAGTACTCTTTCAAGTCCTTACTGAAATCCGCCCTTTTCTTGTTGTATATATTGTAAACAAGCTGGCTTATACCTACATTCGAGGACATTTCCAAAGCTCTTGCAAAAGAAACCAAGCCATGGTTCGTTCCTCCGACATCTCTTATCGGTTTTTCGTTTCCGGGGAAATTCTTCACACCTGTCGGAACCAAATCGGAAGTATCTGCCAAACCTCTATCCAATAACATCATGGCAGTAACTATCTTGAATGTTGAACCCGGCTCGAAAGAATTCGATATGGCAATATTATCCGATTCGACATACTCTCCGTTCTTATTCAATGACAGATTGGAAATAGCCTTTATATATCCTGTTTCAACCTCCATAAGAACCACACAACCACTTTCAGCCTCACTGCTATCGAGACAACTGCGTAGAGAATTTTCTGCCAATTCCTGCAAACTCACATCCAACGTGGTTACAACGTCCATGCCGTCTATGGTCTTTATCTTTTCATCGGTATTCACGGGAACCCATTCATTCGGGTTGATTTTTATCTCCAACCTTTTTCCATGCACACCCGACAAATACTGCGTAAAAGCTCCATCTATACCATTATAGCAAGTATCACAACCGTTATCAGTAACATTGATACCTATCGTTCTTCTCGCCATGGGATAATAAGGATAAACCCTCTTGGAACCTTTCTCCACATGAACCGCTCCGACAAAATCATATTTACCTGTCGGCTTCTTTCTTTTAAATCTCTGATACCCGATTAAAGGAAAACGCTTCATACGTTCCAACTCTTTCTCAGAGACTTTCCGCCTCACTGTAACATACCTGCGTTCCGCCTTTCTTGCTTTGAGGAAGTATCGTTTGTATTCAGCAGCACTTTTGCAATCCCTACCGTTCTGAAATACCTTTGCCAAGCTATCGCACAAAGCATTCATGTTCTTATTAAAGTCCTCTTGCGATATAACCCACTGCTTTACCTTATGCTTGCTCTCCTTATCGAACTCCAAACTTTTACCCAAGTCTATATAAACATCATACTGCGGTTCCGTTGTTGCCAATAAAAGATACTCCCCGTTATCAGGATCCATGGCATAAATATTCCCTCTTTTGGCACTGACTACTCTTTCCTTTATAATCCTTTTCTGCTCTTGCTTAGTCCAAAACTCCTTTCTTTCCCCTGTCTTCAAATACACGACTCTCACAAAAACGACAATAAACATCACGCCCAATAGCAAATACACTATCGACATTCTAACAGTTCCTTGTTTATTGTCATTACTCATTTTCTTCCTCTTTACCGGATATGAATATCACCTCTTTTATCGGTTCTTTCGACACTCCTATTCCAATCGGTTCCAATTTCTTTGCCAACACCAACATCATTGACGAGTTCTGATAAGTAGTCTTGATTTTGGTATGCCTTTGATGCAACTGTTCTATTTCTTTCGAGCAAGCATTTATCCTCTTCACTGTCCCCTCAATCTTATATCTGTTGGTTATATACAAAAGAATAAGCAACACTATCAGCAACACCAACCGTATATTGGAAACAAGCCAACGTCCCAACAATAAATCCCCCTGTATAAACTTCTTAACTCCTATCTTCATACTTACTTCTTTTGAGCAATTCTCAACTTTGCACTTCTTGACCGCGGATTTCGTTCCAACTCCTCATCCTTTGCCGTAATCGGCTTACGGGTTATCTGCTCAAACCCGGTAATCACATTCCCATAGAAATCTTTCTCCACCTTTCCATCGCAATTACCCGTCTTCATGAAATTCTTTACTATCCTGTCTTCCAAAGAATGGTAGCTCATCACAACCAACCTCGCCCCCGGCACCATAAGCCGACCACATTGTTCCAGCATTTTTTTCAAGCAATCCATCTCACGATTAACCTCTATCCTCAAAGCCTGAAAAACCTTTGCGAAGAATTTATTCTCCTTTCCCCTCGGTACACATTTTGCCAATACATTCATCAAGTCGGAAGTCGAGAATATCCCCTCTTCCTGCTTTGCAATCAAAACTTTCGCAATACTATAAGCATTAGCCAACTCACCATAATCTCTGAAAACCCTGCAAAGTTCCTCCAACGAATAAGAGTTCACCACATCAGCCGCAGTAAACCCGCCTTTATTGTTCATTCTCAAATCCAACGCCCCTTCAAAACGTGTACTGAACCCCCGCTCGGGACAATCCAACTGATGTGAAGAAACACCCAAATCCGCTATAACTCCATCTATTCTCGTCGCTCTATACAATCGCAAACACTCTTCAAACTTATCGAAGTTCTCTCCTATCAAACAAAACCTTTCATCATCGATTGCATTCCTTGTTGCGTCCGGATCTTGGTCGAAAGCGAATAACCGTCCGTCTCCCGAAAGCCTTTCCATTATAGCTCTCGAATGTCCGCCACCGCCGAAAGTAACATCGACATACGTACCATCGGGCTTTATATTCAAGCCCTCGATACATTCATGCAACATTACAGGTATATGATAGCTATTCTCCGACATTTTCTCTTAAATCCTTATCAGCCTTAACGACACCGCTCAACAACTCCTCCGCAGAAGCGACATAATCAAAGTTATCGTCATCAATTTCGTTATACTTCTTGGCATCCCAAATCTCCATATATTTTCCGGAAGCCACAACAACAATATCTTTATCAATATCAGCCGTAGTCCGTTGTTCCATCGGGATAAGAATACGATCGTTACCATCAAGCTCTATTATATTGGCTTGCGTCAACCGTCTGTATAACCGCTTGGCCTTAGGATTGTAAGGATTAAGATTAGCTTGAAGTCTCTCAACTTCTTTTTGGAAATCGGAGTAGGTAAAAAGTTCCAAGCATGAATTATAGATACTCTTTCTTATGACAAATCTCACATCATCGCCGACAACGATTTGCTTCTTCAAAGCGACAGGCAACTTAAACCTGCCGTTTGAATCCATCTTGCAAAACTCGACACCAACAATCAATGACATGACGAACTACTTATTATTTTTCGGATTACAAAGCTACTACTTTTATTCCACAAAAATCCATTTGTTGAAAACTTTTTCCCTTTTTATCCCCGAAATTCCCATTCAGATACCGAATAATACGTCTTAAAGGCAAAAAAGTTTCACACCCTCTCACAAATTTTCACTCTGACTATCAAACCATTGCCTGAAACAAAGGAATAAATCTTCCTTTCTTATCCGCCAACTTGCTATCTTTGCGAGTTCATTCAAATAAGAAATTCATGAATAAATCACTTGCAAAACCCATATTCCTGCTCTTTGCAATTGCAGTTCTGATTGTCTCTTGCAGCAAACCCGAAGCCAAACTGCAAAAATTCACCCTCGACGGCAGAGTGCAAGGCACCTACTATCACATAGTCTATTACCACTTCGATGATAAAGCCGCAACAAAAAAGAACCTCCTCACCCAAGCCGACATACAACACGGCATCGACAGCATCTTCAAAGCAATAGACGAAACCCTCTCCCTCTGGAATCCTAACTCCATACTGAGCAAAGTGAACGACAACAAAGAGACCCTCCTCAACCAAATCTTCATCGACAACTTCAACTCCGCCATGGCATTCTCCGCACTGACCGACGGCGACTTCGACATCACCGTTGCCCCACTGATAAAAGCATACGGCTTTGCCAACGAAAAAGGCAGTAAACCCACCGGCCGCCAATCCGACTCGCTATTACAATACATAGGCTACAAAAAAGTACAAATCAAGGATAGAAAATTAGAAAAACAATACCCACAAACACAGTTGGATTTCAATGCAATTGCACAAGGCTACACTACCGACTGCATAAGCAAATACCTCTCCGCTCACAGCATCACCTCCCATATCGTCGATGTCGGCGGAGAAGTATATGCGAGCGGCAAGAAACCCGACGGACAACAATGGAGAGTGGCAATCGAACAGCCGAGCGACAGCATCGATGCCCCAAGACAATACAACACTCTCATCAGACTCGAAAACCAATCCATCGTTACAAGCGGCAACTACCGCAAATACACCATAGAAAACGGCATAAAATACACACACACCATCAACCCCCACACAGGCAAACCCGCCAAGCACTCCCTACTCAGCGTATCCGTAACAGCACCCACCTCCACCGAAGCCGATGCCCTTGCAACAGCCTTCATGGTCATGGGAATGGAAAAAGCAGAACAATTCATGGTCAAACACCCCGAATATCAAGCCGTCTTCATATACTGCGACGAAGACGGCAAAACCAAAACCAAGATAAGTGAAGCACTGAAATCCAAAATAGAAACCATAGAATAAACCATGTATTCATGTTTCTCCGACAGATAGAAGCATACCTGCAACACAAGTTGACGGAAGATCAGGAAAATCTGACGAAGCTACTGTCCAATTTTCTGTTTCACTCCCCCGACACCAAAATATTCATAATAAACGGATACGCCGGCACCGGCAAAACCAGTCTTGTTTCAGCCCTTATCCAAACCCTTCCATACTACAATCTGAAAACAACCCTGCTTGCCCCAACCGGACGAGCCGCCAAAGTACTCGGCAACCATTCCAATCGCTCTGCCTCCACAATCCATAAGCATATTTACTACACCTCAGGCGACCCCAACGGTATAACAACCCTCAAACTCAAACAAAACAAGACCTCTGATACCATATATATAACAGACGAAGCCTCCATGATAGGCGAAAGCGAATCCCTTTTCGCCGGTCGCAGCCTTCTGCAAGACCTCATAAACTACGCCACAAGCGGCAGAGGCAACAAAATCATCTTCATCGGAGACACCGCACAACTTCCACCAATCAACAACCCATACTCTCCTGCCCTCAATCCCCATTACATCGAGACCAACTTTCACGTCAACGTTGCATACTACCAACTCACCCAAGTCGTCCGCCAAGCACTCACCTCCGGCATACTGAAAAACGCCTCCAACATACGCTGGGCATTAGCCCGCAATCGCATCAAACTCCCCATTTTCAAAATCAAAAACCACCCTGACATCAAGCGACTGGACACCTACGACATGGAAGAAACCCTCCTTGGCGAATACCGTCTTCACGGTGTCAACGATGTAGTCATCATAACCCGCACCAATCGCCTCGCCAACATGATAAACCAATACGTTCGCACACGCATACTCGAAAAAGAAAACCGCATAGACATAGGCGAAACTCTCATGTCCGTCAAAAACAACTACCACTGGACAGGAAAAGCAGAGCGAGCCGACTTCATCGCAAACGGAGATATGCTCCAAATCACACACATCTACCGATACGAAGAAGCCTACGGACTAAACTTCGCAGACATAGCAGTCAAATTCGCAGATTATCCCGAACAAGAAGAAATCGAACTCACCATCATATTGGACACCCTCTTCGACAACCAAGCCTCCCTATCCGCCGACAAACAACAGCAACTCTACAACCGTCTCTACGCACATTACAGCCAAGACACCCGCAACAAAGCCCTCATACAACACAACATCAAACAAGACAAGCACTACAACGCCCTTCAAGTCAAATTCGCCAACGCCCTTACATGCCACAAAGCTCAAGGCGGCGATTGGCACAGCGTTTTCATCCAACAAGGTCTCTTCAACACCGAAATGTTCGACCAAGACTACCTCCGCTGGCTTTACACCGCCGTAACAAGAGCAAGAAAACAACTATACCTGATAAACTTTTCCGAAGACTTCTTTTTTCCTGACGAATAACCCCTTTTCACCTGACATATACGCACAAAAAAAAGGTCATAGAATGTTTTTCCATGACCCTCAAACAATTATGAAAATATATAATTAGTTTTAGCCTCCGAGTTTCCCTCACAAGTGAAATCTATCAAACCATCTCACCAAGTTACCTCTGAAAGGCGATTGCAAAGATACATATTTTATTCATACCATGCAAATGCCAAATGCTCCCAGAAATCCACAATTAACAATTCAACAAATCCTTCAATTATTCACTTTTAATTTATTGATTGGGGGGGGTATTTTCCAAAAGGAAATTCCTTTTATTTCGAAGAATATCGACCATTTCCTCTCGTTTTTCCCATCTTCGGGCAAAATAGAGAAAATCACACAAAACTACACTTTTAACATTTCAATACCTATTTTCTCATCAGAATTTCCCACATAAAACACCTCTCCAATAGAAATTTTACCATAAGCACTATGAACTCCCCTACCAATTCGCACAAAATCCATGCTCGCCAACCTCGAACAACGGGCAAACCTCATATTCCCATAACCGAACCTGCTGTCGGCGTTGCCGGACTTGCCGGCAACTTGAAAAAAGTGTCAGTTTCGATTTGGAAAATTGACACTTTTACAGTAGGAAATTGACACTTTTTGACTACAAAATTGACACTTTTGCACTACAGAATTGACACTTTTGCACTACAGAATTGACACTTTTTCACCTTAAAAGTGTCAGTTTTCTCACCTTCCCATCAAGTTTGCAGACAATAGGCTCAACTTCAAGCATTTTCCCATCAGGTTCTGCGACGATTAAAACAGAGCGAAAGGGCAAGAAAAAAGCCTCGGAGGTGAGAACCTCCGAGGCTTGAAGTATTTGTTAGATCATGAAAATCTATCGGATAATCATCTTGTGGGATTGTACTGCGTTGCCGCTTTGTACTTTCACTACGTAGGCTCCTGCCGCTACGCCTTCGATGTTGAAGTTCCTTGCGGTGGTCTCATATACTTTTTGTCCCAAGGTGTTATATACTTCCGCCTTTACGTTCTTGCCGCATTCGATGATGATGTTGCGGTTGTTGTTCCTTATGCTCAGGTCTGCCACTTTCTCGACATCGGTGATGGATACGTTCTTCTCGCCTATCTTCAATTTGAAGCGGTCGGCATTCTCTCCGCTTGCGATATTCACGGTATAAACATCGCCTTGGTTCATAACGATTTCTTCTTCATTGTCGATTAGGGTCAAGCTGTATCCTTCGGGTATGTTCTCTGCTATGATTTCAACGCTTCGTGCTTCGCCTGACTTAATGTTCATTGTTGCAGTGTAAGGCAGGCTGTTCACTTCTTCTTTGCAAAGATTGATACCATTGCAAAGCAAATAAGGTTCTGCCACGCTGCCGTCGCCGAATAATTTGTTGGCGTCGAAAATGTCGTAATCCTCTCTTGCCGCTTCGTTCTTTGCAAACATCACAGGAACTTTGTAACCGTCGGTGGAAACGGATACGGTCAAGAAGTCTCTCTTGGCAGGGGTGCTTTTCGCCGTGGTGGTTTGCGTCGTGGTGGTTTGTGTCCATGACTTCTGCATATTTACGGTCTTGCTTCCGATAGTTGCGAAGTTAACGAAGAAACCATGTCCGCCGTCAACCTTTTCCGTAGAATTTGAAATGGTTCTCCAAGCGTTGCTTTCCCTTACATATACTGTCTGTCCTTGAACCAACTGATTGCTATTGTCGGTTTGTATTCCGGAAATTATGTTGCTTGCAAGCATTGCTGCTGGGTATGGGTTCGCCAATGCCATCCAATTACCTTTGGTTCCGTCGCCGCTATTTTCTTTTACATCGGCTGTTACGGTTACGTCATCATTTACCAACGTACCTGTGCTTTCCAAGGTGAAGCCTTCATTGGTATAAACCAATATGCCGTTGCCTTTTCCTACATGGTCGCCGCTTTGTGTATCTGTATAATAGTGCAAATAGTCGTCTGTTGCCCAATCACCTGTTCTATAATCGAACGCAAGTGCGACAATGGCAGGTTGACCGATAAAATATCTTATGTCTTCATTCATCGCCAAACCGATGAAGTTCCAACTTCCTGCCGTTATGTTCTTCTGCATCGTGGCTGTCAAGGTCGTATTACTCCTCTTATCTATCAGGTTACCGCCATCGGCAATGATTATGTTCGCTCCGGAGGGCACATTTTTGTTCTCTTGAACCGTAATTGTATGACCGGCAGAAATAGTAAACTGAGTCTTTCCCGTACCTGTAAAATTCCAAGTACTTATATTCGAAAAATCTCCGCTATTCTTACTAATCAATATTTTGTTGGCAGTTATTGATTCTATGCCATTGTTGACATGAACAATATTTCCGTCGCTAAAAATAAACCCCGTTTCTGTCAATCCAGAGTTAAGGAAGACGCTATCTTCTGTCGTTGCTGATGGACCTAATGGACCTGAAACGTGATCCAAATGCAGAACATGAGAAGTATCGGCATTCGTTATAAGGAAGATACTTGTTGTATCAGGCTGTTGATAAATACCTGAAAGATTTGTCTCAACATATCCCACATAACTATTGTAAACAGCTCCATTCGCATTCCCCTCTTTTTTGACATAGGTAATACCTGCCATTTTGGACTGTCCGATTGAGGTTGCATTAAGATTTATAATAGTGTTATCTACAGCACAAGCTATAATCGTATCAAAAGGGGAAAGACGACCGACAAGTCCTCCTAAGGTATGAGAACCACTACCGGAAACTGTTATATTTCCACTATACGAACAATACTCCATGATATTTGAGGAAGTCGCAAAAGATAATGTCGCACCAACTAATCCTCCTATGATAGCAGAACTTGATGTTGTAATATTGCAATTAACTGCATTACAGAAAGATATTTTTGCACTTTCTGCAACAAATGATGTCAATAATCCCCCATAAAAAGAACCTGAGTTTTCTTCAAGGTTGCACTCTAATAGTTGAATACTATCAAGTTTTCCGTTATGCAGTCCACTACACATGATTCCAGTACTTTTGGACGTAACATTCAATCCGTATAATAGAAGATTCTTCACTGTACCCGTAACATATCCGAATAATGAATTGCTTTGCGTTCCTTCGGCTGTTATCATATAGCCTTGACCATCGTATGTTCCATTAAAGTACTTAATATCAGGGAATGTATTGTTAGGAAATTCTATATTTGCAGTCTGAATGTAATTTTTGTCGGTACTATCCGGTATTGCCAAGAAATGTTGATAGGTTGCTATTTTGTACGGGTCTTCTGCAGTTCCGCTTCCTCCTGCAAATTGAGCAAATTGAGCCATACTCTGTCCTGCGGACAATATGACAAGGGAGAATAATACTGTTGTCAAAATAATCTTTTTCATACTCTTACTCCTCCTTTTTGTTGCTTTTGTAAATTTTCACTCCGGCAAAACTGCCTACCAAGCCCAATAACAATAATGTTGCTGGTGCAATAGGGTTATTCTGTGTTTGTATGCCATGATTGCTTTGGTCGGCAATCGCTGTTGATGGTGTTGCCGGCAAAGGCGGGTCGGCTTTCAGCATTGGTGAAAGACATACGAATAGCACTATCGTGCAAATTGATTTCCTCATAATCTTATATTTTTATGTTCGACATTTCATTCTGTACAATGTACACTATTTTATTTCCTCTTTTAATAGTTTGCAAAGGTACAAAAGAAAATATGAATACGATAAACACCTCATTTGCCAAATGTTAAGTCGATGGTTTAATCACGAAAAACATTTATGTATTTTTGCTTATTGTTTTTCGGGGGGTAATTTTTAAGGTTCAAATGATTATGTATGCTTCTATACTTTTCTTCCCATGGTCTGCGGAGATATGAAAATAAATTTTCTTTCACGATTGCACTTTTAACGTTTCGAGCCGTTTTTCCGCTCCTCGAACTATTCGTTTTTCTCTTGTCCGACTATTATGAGATGGGTTGATTGGTACAAAAAACTTCTCGTATTACAGAGACAACGACACCAAGTATCTGTTTCACCGAAACAGTATGCCGTTTCGCAAAAATGAAACGCCGAAAGAATTTACTCAATCGGCGGTTGAATTTATCCTTTCGGCGTTTTCTTTTCGTATGACTTGACTGTGATTTTGAACAAGCACGTTTTCACGCGGGACTTACGGGAAAAGAAAAAGCGGTGGTTCGATCTTGTTTCATCGAACCACCGCCATGAGTTGTATTTCCTTAGTGCTAATCGACCATGATGACCAAGCATTTGCTTGCTTTCCAGAATAAATCCGGATTTGTTATCCTTATGGAACTTGGTCTCGACGGGTCGCCTTCCAAGGAGTAGGAAGATGTCGGGTGAGAGGTTACGAGTTTTATTCTCTTTCCCGTCAACGGTATCTCCTGTGTGTTTCTTGTATCTATCTTCGTGAATGCGGCGAAGTCGGCGTTGTTCGATAGGACGTTTGTTTTACCGAAACCGATGAAACCTCCTTTTCTGTCGATTACATTCTTGGTTCTAAGTTCTTTCTTTGTGCCGATGGTAAAGTATGCTGTGTACTTCTCGTCTTCTATCTGCATTATCTGTTTGTCTTTCTTCTTCGAGGCGTTCTCCAAATTCTCGACATTCTTGGTCAATTCATCGATTTTCACGTTTTTCTTTTCCAATTCCGCCGTCAAGGTTTGGATTTGGCTTTCCTGCTCTTTTATTCGTTGTTCCAAGTTCTCGACAAAGGTTTGCAGTTGTTTGTTTTGTTTCTGCAATTTACTTACTCTGGAATGTACTGCGGCGAGTTTTTCCTTGTCTTTTGCGAGTATGTCGTTTATGGTGGCGATTTTGGTTCTTATACTCGAAGCTGCGTCTTTGCTTACTTCGCCCGAGGTGTTTGCCGCTTGTGCAACATCGGAGTAGGTTTTGGTTATCTCGCCCAGACTTGCGTCTATTTCGTTCAACTGTTGGAAAAGCGTTTCCATTTCAGCGTCTTTGTTGGACATAACCGCTGCAAAGGAGTCCTGCAACTGCTTTTCTCTTTCTTTGGACAAATCTTTGTTACAAGCCGTCAAGGCTGCAAGGCATATAAAGCCTGCGGTAATCAATTTTCTCTTCATAAGTTCTCTGTTATTGTTCAAAATCAAAATTATTAACTTCGCAAAGGTAGTACAAAAACAACAATCTGCAAAGAATTATTGTTCTTTTGCTGCGAAATGTGCCTTTCGGCAATGGAAAATATCGTATAATTGCAATCGAAAAATGAGCGAATATATGTCTGAGGATAAACTCGAAATACTTGGTGCAAGGACGCACAATCTGCAAAACATTTCCCTCTCGATGCCTCGCAACAGTCTGATTACCATTACAGGGTTAAGCGGCAGCGGTAAGAGTTCTTTGGCTTTCGACACCATATATGCGGAGGGTCAGAGGCGTTACTTGGAGACGTTTTCTTCCTACATAAGAAATTTTATGGGGAATATGAGCAAACCCGATGTGGATAAGATAAGCGGCTTGTCTCCCGTAATCTCGATAGAACAAAAAACCACGAATAAAAATCCTCGTTCGACCGTCGGTACAACGACGGAGATATATGACCTTTTGAGACTTCTGTATGCCAGAGTGGCAGAGGCTTATTCCGTGAATACGGGGGAAAAGATGGTGAAGTACACGGAAAAACAGATTTTGGAGGAGATGGAGCAGTCTTATAACGGGGAATATATCGTTATTCTTGCTCCGGTGGTGAAAGGCAGGAAGGGACATTACAGAGAGTTGTTCGAAACGATTGCGAAGAAGGGATTTCTCAAAGTGAGGGTAGATGGCGAAATCATGAATATAGTGAGCGGTATGAGGGTCGACCGTTATAAGGTTCATGATATAGAGATTGTGGTGGATAAGTTGAAGATCGATAGCGAGGGAAAGAGGGAGAGGTTGAAGAAGTCGGTGGAAGTTGCTTTCAAACATGGCAAGAACAGCCTTATGATCGAGGACGAGAACGGCAAAATAAGGTTTTTCTCAAAGAACCTTATGTGTCCGACAACAGGAATTGCTTATCCTGAACCCGAACCGAATACCTTTTCATTCAATTCGCCATACGGGGCTTGTCCGTTTTGCAACGGCTTGGGAGAGGTGTCGCAAGTGGACATCGACAAAATAATTCCGGATAAGAGCAAGAGCATTGCCCGAGGCGGTCTCGCTCCGATAGGGAAGCCAAATGCGGGCAGTTGGTTCGTCAAGCAGGTTGTGCAAGTCGGAAAGAGGTACGGTTTCGATTTGGAAACCCCTTTGAAAGATTATTCGCAAGAGGCGATGAATGCTTTGTTATACGGCATATCGGAAGATGAGGGAATTATTCCGACGGACGGTTTTCAAGGTGTGGTAAATTTCATTTCGACCCAATTCAATGATGCGAACCTTCCGGCATCTCTGCAAAAATGGGCGGCAGGTTTCATAACGAAAAAGGTGTGTCCTCATTGCAACGGCGACAGATTGAAGAAAGAGAGTCTTTGCTTCAAAATCGGAGAGAAAAACATTGCGGAACTTGCCAATATGGACTTGACGGAGCTTTCGCAATGGTGCTTGGAAATAGAGCAAAAGCTGAACGAAAGGCAACGAAGTATTGCTTCCGAGATTTTGAGAGAGATAAACACAAAGATAAACTTCCTTCTGGACGTGGGCTTGGGGTATTTGAGCCTCAACAGAAGCTCACGCACTCTATCAGGTGGAGAAAGTCAAAGAATAAGGCTTGCTACGCAGATAGGGAGCAAGTTGGTCAACGTGATGTATATCCTCGATGAGCCGAGCATAGGCTTGCATCAATCGGATAATGTGCGATTGATTAAGTCGCTGCAAAAGTTGAGAGACATGGGAAACACTGTCATCGTTGTGGAACATGATAAGGATATGATGTTGGCATCGGATTTCATAGTGGATATAGGACCGGGTGCCGGCGTGAACGGAGGTCGGCTGACGGCAATAGGAACTCCGAAAGAGATTTTGAAGCAAAACTCTCTTACCTGCCTGTATCTGCGTGGTGAAAAGAAGATAGAAGTTCCGAAAGTCAGAAGAAAAGGCAACGGCAAGGCGATAGACCTGTCGGGAGCTTGCGGAAATAATTTGAAGAATGTGAATTTGCACCTGCCATTGGGGCTTTTCGTATGCGTTACAGGTGTTTCCGGAAGTGGAAAGTCATCTTTGATTAACGATACCTTGCATCCTATTTTGAGCAAGTTGTTTTACCGAAGCGAGAAACCCATTCTCCCATACGAAAGCATCAAAGGGGTGGAGAATATCGACAAGGTGATAGAGATAGACCAGTCTCCTATCGGCAAGACACCGAGAAGCAATCCCGCAACATTCATAGGCGTGTTCGACGATATAAGAAGGCTGTACGCATGTCTTCCGACTGCGAGAATAAGGAACTATCAGGCAGGACGTTTTTCCTTCAATGTCAAAGGCGGTCGGTGCGAGGAATGTCAGGGTGCCGGTGTGAAAACGATAGAAATGAATTTCCTTCCGGACGTTTACGTTACTTGTCAGGAGTGTGGGGGAAAGCGATACAACAGAGAGACTTTGGAAGTACGGTACAAAGGGAAGAATATAAGCGATGTGCTGAACATGAGTTTTTCAGAGGCAGTCGTTTTCTTCGAGAACTATCCCGGCATCAAACGTCAGCTATCCATGGTTACCGAAGTGGGATTGGGTTACCTTACTTTGGGACAACCCTCGACCACTCTTTCAGGAGGTGAGTGCCAAAGAATAAAACTCGCTGCCGAATTGGGCAAAAAAGATACGGGAAAGACCTTATACATACTCGACGAGCCGACAACGGGACTTCATTTCGAAGATATAAGAGTTCTATTGGAGGTTCTGCAAAAGTTGGTCGATAAAGGCAACAGCATGCTTGTGATAGAACACAATCTTGATGTGATAAAGGTGGCGGATTACCTCATCGACATGGGTAATAAGGGCGGAAAGGCAGGCGGAAACATAGTTGAATGCGGTACTCCCGAAGAACTGGCTCGGTCGTTACTTGAAAAGCGAATTATAACACAACGTTTTACGCAGCAAAATAGGCACAAGGAGCAAAAAAAGCCTTGATAATTTTGCTCGCAAGAAAAAATATTGTAATTTTGCAACCTCAAACGGCGGGATAGCTCAGTTGGTTAGAGCGTCGGATTCATAACCCGGAGGTCACGAGTTCAACTCTCGTTCCCGCTACATCAAGAGAAACTTCAACAAATCGGGGTTTCTCTTTTCTTTTTCTCTTTCTCAAAAAATTCGATTTTCTCCCGGCTTGACTGCATTGTGATTTGCACCCGACCGAAATGCGACATGATAAAGCAAACCGACATTTGTCGGGACTTTGATGTGCTTTGATTTGTCAAAACTCCGATTTCGCTGTTTTATCAGAACGGATAGCCTATACCGATCTGCAGTTGAAGGTCCTTGAACTTGGTATCCTGAATGACAAATCTGTCTTTCTCGGGACGTGCAGGGTCATACATTTTGGCGGCAAGGTCAAATCGCAAAATCAGGAACTGTATGTTTATTCTCAATCCCAAGCCTACTCCGACGGCTATCTCTTTATAGAACCGTTTTATGTCGAATTCGCTACCTCGAACGATTTCTTCGCCTTTCCATGTCCATATATTGCCGGCGTCCAAGAAGGCTGCACCCTCGAATACGCTGAATAACGGAAACCTATACTCCAAATTGATACCGAATGTAAGGTCTCCGGTTTGTGTTTTATCGTATTCGTTTGTCGAAGCGCTGCTTCCGGGTCCCAACTCCCGTAGTTGCCATGCTCTTATGTTGTTCGCTCCACCCGCAAAGAAACTCTTCTCATAAGGGAGACTCGTTGCATTGCCATAATACCAGCCTATGCCGGCAAAGAACCTGCTCACGAACTTGGTTTTCTTTTTAAGCGTATGATAATGCACAAAATCCAAGTCGCCTCTCAGATATTGGGAATAAGGAATGCCGAACATTTCGTATTGTCCTTGCGAGTTTTTCGATTGTTTCGATAACTTGCTTATCAGATAGAGGAGGTTACCGGAAGCCTCCACGTTTGTACGAATGTAATTGAAGTCTTTGGTTTTGGATGTCGCCTGTCCGTTGTGAACGAAACCGAATCTCGTGTCCATAACCAAATGGTCGGACATCTGATACTGTATTCGCTTGTCGAGTTTCGCAATAAGGGCGGCATAGCTGTCGTCTGTTATCTCCATATCCACGTAATTCACCTCAACCGGACTGAAAGAAAAACTGTTTGCAGGACTGCTTTGCCAAGAGTATTCATAGTTTATGGTGGATATTTTACGATTATAATATGTGCGTCTCTGTGTATTATAGGCGAGTTTTATGGAAGTATGCGGACGAAATCTCATGGAATAAAGACGTGTCGAAAAAGGAGCAAGGAAACGCGGCAATTCTATTCCCACATCAAAGCCCAACTCGAAAGCATTGAACCAATTCCAAAGGTTTTCTCCCTTGCTCGACGAGAATATATCGCTGCGAACCTCTGCCGCCGTCTTGATATTGGCGGACAAAATCTCCGCTCCTTTAAGCAGGTTGCTATGGGAAAATCCTATGTTTATTTCCGAACCGAGACTCGAGCTTTGTTGCAGGTTTATACTGTTGTTCGTGGCAGAGAAATTCATTTCAAAGGAAGTTGTCAGCTTGATCGGCTGAGACATTGACAGTCTTATAAGACAATCCAAGGGCAATGTGTCTGCTGCATTGTTGCTTTGAGGGAAGAAAGATATGTCTATATATTTGAAATTTTGTAATTGTGAAAGAGCGTTACGGGTATTCCTTGCCATGGTCGGCGAAAACATGTCTCCGTTTTGGAAAAGTATGCTTCGCATTATGGGTTTGTCCTTTATGGATTGATGACCCGTACGAATGAATTCGAAACGGGACAATTTGGCTGTCTTGTGAGGTTTGTGCATAACTTCATTTGTATCCGTTATTTGCGGACGTTCCGAAGAGGAAGCCGAAGAATAATCCGGATAAACATATATGTTACGAATCTTATACGGCTTATGCTTGCCCATATTTTCGGGATTGGAGACCACGAGTGTAAGGTTCAGACTGTTGGTGTTCAAATTCGTATCGACTTCAAAGCGGATGTATTTCTCATTAAAGGCGTAATATCCGCTTTCTCTGAGGTTGCTCGTTATCGTCGAGCGGATTTGTCCGAGCTTGTCTTCATCATAATAACTTCCGGGAGTTATTACGGTTCCGGGATACACTTTCTCGATTTTCTGTTTCAACACACTGTCGTTGACAGACAATGCTATCTCGTTAATCTTGTAGCGTGCCGGCACATCTATATTATATACCACTTTCTTCCTACGCTTATACGAAGTCCACGGAACCCACATACGCCTGACGGGAGCAAGTGTATGCGTCACACCTGCTTGGAAAACGCCCTTGCTTTTCAAGAACTTTCTCATCTCTTCTTCGGTTTCTCCGATCAGTCTCTCATTCAATTCGATAGGCTGCGAGCCTAACCTGCGGAAAACGTTGCGTGAAATAAAATTAACCGTGGAATCCTCTCCTCTTTCGCTCAAAGAATAGAAATACATGCCCCATTTAACGCCGAGGAATGTCCCGTTCGGATCTTGCTTTATCAGGTTTTTCAAATCCGATGAACTGACCAATTTGCTGTTACACTCGATTTTGTTCTTGGAAAGTATGTATCCGTTCCTGCTTATGTGCTTTGTCGGACTGCAGGCAAAGAAAAGCGTGCCGATTATGAGTAAGAGAAAAGTGTATTTGACGTTTCGCATATTCGGAATATGGTTAAGCTTTCAGGTAATCAAGAATTATTTTGCAGGCTCCCGCTTTCTCTCTCGTATAATCGAGAGCTGCTCCTGCGGATTGGTCATAGAATGGTATGTCATTGCATAAACGTTCCAAGACACGGGTCAATTCTTCCGTATTCCTTATGCAAAAAGCCGCTTTTCTTTCCACCAAATCCACTGCTTCCTGAAAATGTTTGTAATTAGTACCGAAACAAACGGGCTTTCCGAAAGTTGCTGCTTCCAATGTATTATGTATGCCTGCTCCGAAACCGCCTCCTATGTATGCAATGTCGCAATAACCGTACAAACTCGAAAGAATGCCTATGCAATCTATGATGAGGACTTTCTTTTTGCTCAAATCATGATTACCTGCCTCGGAATACAGCACCGCCTCGGGGAATAAATTCAGCAGAGCTTTGATATGTACCTCCGAAACGACATGAGGGGCTATTATATACTTCAATCCGATGTCTTTCGGCAGGCGTGCGATGATGTTTTCGTCCTCTTCCCAGCTGCTTCCTGCCAAAAGGATTTTTTCTCCCGAAGAGCAGAATTCCTCAACCTGCGGAAATCGTTTGGCATTCTTCGCAATCTGTGCCACTCTGTCGAATCTGGTATCTCCGCTGATACTTACGTTTTTGTAGCCTGCCGACTCGAGAAGTTCCGATGTCTGTTCGTTCTGAACGAAGAAGTGTTCAAACACTTCCAATCGACGGGCAAACCACTTTCCGTATGGCTTAAAGAAGTATTGGTCGGGACGAAGAATAAGCGAAACCTGAAATACCCTCCTGCCTTTCAAGGCTTTGAGATAATTGTACCAAAACTCGTATTTCACAAAGAACGTAAGACGCGGATTGGCATAACACACGAATTTGCGGGCATTGCTTTCCGTATCGTTAGGCAGGTAAACGACCCATTCTGCAAAGGAATAGTCCTTACGTATCTCGTAGCCGGAGGGAGAATAAAACGAAAGAAGAATTTTATGGTTCGGATTACCGGCTTTCAATGCCTCAATCAAAGGTCGCCCCTGCTCGAATTCTCCAAGCGAAGCACAATGAAACCAAACGACTCGGTCTTCGGGCTTGATTGTTTTCAAAATATCGAAACACCTTGCTTCGCCTTGCAACATCGTCTTGACTTTCCGATTGAACAAGGCAACGATATGCAAAGCGAATATGTATATCGCAATACCTGTATTATAGATAACACGCATGGAAACGAAGATTAGAAGTAAATCTTGTCGGCATCTCTTCCGAAGAAGGGGAACATCCAACCGATTTTCAATGTGAGCATTCTATCGACATACCATTTATCGTCTCCGCTTCTTAAATCGAATTGATATTCTCTCGTCATTTTCGTCCACGCATTGTCGAACTGCACCCCTGCAAAGAAGTTTGCGAAGCTGTTTTTGCTCATATAGAAATATCCTACGAAAGCGGAGACCATCGGACCTCGCATCTGGCGGTCGTAACCGTATGCATAGTCATCTTGGATTTGAGGAGCTTTCTCCATTGTGTTTTGGTAGATAATCTGATGTTGTATATATCCTGCTCCTACACTTATCATCAAACCGGAATTGGGATTCGAGAACCACAATGGCACCACTTTACCGAAGAAAAGCGACAGGCTGATGTTTCTGTTGTAGGCAATTAAACCTGCGTCCGTGCCTGCCTGAGAAATGATGAACGGGTCGGACGAATTAGTCATCATTCCACGTAGAATGTCATTCTTGATTTTCACGTTGTCCGAGCCGAATTGGAATGCGAATTGCAAGTTCCAAAGCCAGTTACTCTCTGTTTTCCAGCCCAAATCGGCGTTTACATTCATAAACGATTTGTACCTGTTACCCATTTCCCCGTAAGGGAAAGTCCAACCTGCGGAAGCCGCAAAGAAAGGAGTGCTTACGGCTTTGTCTTTGCCGACACTGACGCTTCCCCCTTGCAGTTGTGCGGATAATTCAAGGCTTAACGCCAATGTTAATATGATAAGTAATGCTTTTTTCATCTTGCGTATCATTGTTTTGTCGTTGTTATCAATTCTTTCGGGAAATTCAGCGAGAAGACGGAACCTTTGCCGACTTCGCTTCTTACCTTTACTTCGCCATTCAGGGCTTTGCAGGTATTGTAAACATAGAACAAACCTATTCCGAAGCCTTTTACTCGGGAAGCTCCGCTTTCCGATTTCACACGAAAACCTTTGCGGAATATCTTTTTCAGGTTCTTTTTCTCTATGCCTATGCCTCTGTCCTTCACTTCTAAAACAAAGCAATCTCCCTCTTGCTTTGCAGACAGTGTTATAACGATATTGTCCCCGCTATATTTTATCGCATTTTCCACGAGGTTTATAAGAATGTTTTTCAACTGCGTTTCATCGGTCATGATTTCCGTATCCCGTTCATCTTCTTCCACACTTAATTTTCCGTTTGCCTGCTCAATCCTTACGGCAAACACTTCTGCCACCTCAACAAGCAGTTTATTCACATGTACTCTGTCTTTCAACGCATAGTGTTTCACTTTGACAGCCTTTGAACTGCCGAGTATGTTGCCGACAAGCAGTTTCAGCCTTTCGATTTCCTCTTTCATTGTACCTATATAACCGTTTCGAGCCTCTTCCGTAAGGCTTATGGTTTTGTCGGACAGCATTTCGCAAATAAGTTGCATGCCGGCAATGGGCGTTTTCAGTTCATGAACCATGGAATCCGTGTAATCGTCCTGCTTTTGCTTTGCTTTCATTCTGCAAACAAGCATTATGAACGACACAATCGATATTCCGCCAAGCAGTAAGGCAGAAAGCAATCGGCAAAGTACCTCATCGCATAAATCGAAATACAAAACGGCGGTGGCAAACAAGCCTGCCGCAGCAATCAATGACGCAATGATTATTTTCGTTCTTGCTTTCCTCTCCATATCACTGCACAATCATTATTCGGTTCTCGGATTGGAAACAAGATGCTTGCGAAAGAATTTGCAATATGTAACACCCCGTCGGCAGATTTTTTGTTTCCACTATGTTTTCTCCTTTTCGCAAATCCCCGATTTGCAAAACATTGCCTGTCATGCCGAGTATGCGGTATTGCCCCTTGGTATTGGTTCTCAGCATAAAGCTGCCATTATTGGGATTCGGATATATCTCAGCCTGCAACTCTGTTTCAACATACGGAATATCGGAAACAGCATTCTTTTTCAGCAATACATCGCAAGTTATCGTGCCGGTCGCAGGTACGGAAAGGTCAAGCGTTTTGCTTTCATAGCCTTCCTTTGAAAAGGTCAAGGTATATCGACCTGCAGACAAGGCTCTGAAATAAAAACCGTTCCCTTTCGATAAAACCAATGCTTCTTCGCCGGCAAAGCCTGCCACTTCTACCGATACGCTGTCCAATTTTTCTCTGCTCAAACTATCTTCCACTACTCCTTTAATACCCTTTGTACTGTTTGCGACGTATGAAGACAAAGCCTTTCCGAGGTAATGCCAATATTTCGGCAGAAAAACTCCGGAGGGTGCCTTGGAAGAACTTATCTCAATGGTGATTTCCCTACACTTCATGAAGTACGTGTGCCAATCCTGCCTGCCTCCATAAACGGTGTACCAGTCTCCACCTTCGATAATGCCGTCATAGCTCACATCGGTGAAGTAATAAGCCGGCGAATACGCCCTTACATCGTTCACGAACCGCAAACAATTTTCCTCGAACCACGATTTGTCAGCATGCGAGCCTTGTTCGCTCGAACGGAAGTCCCACGGATAATTGCACACCTCAGCTCCGCCGTGCAGATTGGCAGACACATCGAAACGCTTCCTTTTGGCATAGTCCATGAATGCCATTGTTTCGACTTGGTACGCCTCGCCATCGTAATGGCTGCCCATCACTGGGTCGGGAAAGTTGCGGTTCAAGTCTATATGGTTGGCATTGTATCTCGTTGCCGCCGAAACGCTTGCATCACCTCCCGCATACGCTCCGTCGGGATTGGCAAGCGGGCAGATATACAGTTCGACGGAGGAAAGCAAGTCCCTGATTGCTTCATCGCTTCGGTAAGACGACAGCAAGCTGTCCGCAAGTCTGAGAAGCATTATCATTCCCGTCAGTTCGTCTCCGTGAATGCTTGAAGAGTAAAAGAACTTCGGCTTCCGGTTTTCATCGCAAGAATCATTCGTCAATCGCAAACACAGCAACAAACGACCGTTTCCGCTCGTACCTATAGTATCCAAAGAACATAAAGAAGAATATCGACGTGCGAAGTCCTGCATCATGGCGACATAAGTTCCGTAAGTCGGGTAACGATTCCATGATTGCATTTGCGAAATGTCCGAAGCCATATCAGCAGCCTTCGATTTCCTTTCCTCAAAGAGTTCAAAGGCAAAACCGGATTTGCACAATGCCTCGAACTGTCTTGCATTCACGTAAGCCAACCATTTGTCGCCATGCCTGTAATCCAAACTCACGATATCGGCAAGCCTTTGCAAATCCGTCTTTTCGGCACTTATCAGCACCTTTGCCTCTCCCCTCTTTTGCAATACCGCCTCCACCTCATGCCTATCCGCATTCTGTCCGTTGCATAAGACGATAAACAAGCCGACAAACGACAAAAAAACAAAAAACTTCCTCAACATACCGATTGCAAAGGTAAGAAAAAACCACATATCGAGCCGTTCAAAGGTTCTGTTGACTGTCAGGCCGTTACCGAAACGCCGTTCCGGCAAAATGAAACGGCGGAAGAATTTCACGAAACGCCCTTTCATTTTCGCGAAAGGGCGTTTCGGTTTTTCCAGAATAAAGTTTGGCTTTTTACGTTTGGCTTTTCAAAGAGAAGCACCCGGCTTACGGGTCGGCAAATGTACGTTTATATGGGTTATGGTTTTGTTTTGAAGAATTATATTCGTTATCGTCTGCATGCGAAGGACGAGTATTCGATTCATTCTCCTTTTATGTTCGATTTGTTTACCAAGGGGTTGCAGAGAGATGCGGACATGTCGCAATATAATGGGCTTGATGTATTGGCAAAGGGGTCGGCGAAACCATGGTTGCCGAACATTCTACGGGCTTACCGTCGCAGGGTTTTGTTTTTATGTTGTTTGCTTGATTACTTCAAGCCGAAGGCGGTGCTGATTGTCGGAAATGACGGGGGTGTTTGTGCGGCTTATTTTGCAAGGACGCTTTCGGATAGCAGGATTTTCAATGTTTTATGCGATGAGAAAGCATGCAAAGATTATGAGGCGGCATTTAAGAAGAACAGTTTGAATAATGCGAGTTTCGTTTGTGCGAATGGAGGTAAGGGACTAAAAGGCGTTTTGGAGAAAATCGGAAAGGCGGATTTCGTTCTTCTGAACGGTGAAAATGAAAACGGAGATTGGGGGGAAACAATGGAAGAGATAATGCCTTTTTGCGACGAAGAGGGAGTTGTGGTTCTTGGCGATATTCGCTGCAAGAGAGAGATGAACGAATTGTGGGAGAGGGTTCGCAGGGACGAAAGGTTCAGGGTTTGTGCGGATTTCTTCTTATGCGGTGCGGCTTTCCTGACGAAGAGACCTTTGAAAAGACAATATTATGTTTTGAAAAGGAGATAAGACCGTGAGATTTATTCGTCTTCCACGTTTTGGCTGCCATGCGGGTTCTTTATGATGACGCTGTCAAAGGAATCGTTGGCTCGAAGCCCGTCTCCGAAGTCTATGCCGGTGGAAGAGTGCCTTTGTATAGGCAGGTCAGTACGGAGCAAGGCGGAATCTTTTATCCAATAGAGGTCTTTGCAGTAAAAGGTGTCCTGCTGTCTGTAATCGATTATTCGGACGTTGTCTCGGATGTAATAGACGTTGGATTTCTCGTAATTGACAGCGTAATTTGCGGTAAGTTTTGCTTTCCGGCTTAAATCGGAATCGAGGAACAGTACCTCCAATCCTTTTGGACAACACATTCTTGCACTGTCTCCGGAATACATTTCTATGAGAGGCGAAGTCAACTCTATATCTACACGGGCATTCATGCTTCTTGTCAAATGCACTTGCTTTATCGTTTGAACGGGGAGCTCGTTTCGCCTGATTGTTGTTTTGCCTGAATCGTTCTCGGAGCAGGAAAGGAAAAAACAAAAAGAAACAAACGCCAATGCAAAAAGCCTTGGCATTTGTTTCTTTGAATATTTGTTATATCTAATAAGCACTTCGTTATCTTGCTCGTGCAGTCGTGCTTTTTCCAATCCAGCAACCAACCGTGAAAGCGGAGCCTTGGTTTATGGAATTGAAAAACATGTCTTCTTTTGAAGGCCATTGGGAGTGGGCAGCGTTCATTACCTTTTGAGCATCTGCCGCTATGCTCGGATCGAGTGCCTTGGCTCTTGCAGCCTCATCGTAAGCCACCCATGCGGCTCCACGGATTTTTCCTTCGTGAGAGGCACAAGATGAAACACTCTTCAAATACATATTCGCAACCAAAAGGACTGCTCTCCCTTCCAAGGTTTTATCGTATTGTCCTACTTGATAGGCGGCGGTTCTTGCGGCAGATAATTGTCCGGAATTCATCAAACAAAGTGCCAACATGTAAGAAGCTTTGGCTTTGGAGTCGTTATCCTCGAACTTACTTACCGCTTCTTCCAAATATTTCGCTGCTTCTTTGTATTCATGCTTGTCATTCAACATTTTTCCCATCAAATACGCAGACTTAGCCGTCGGTTCGATTTGATGAAGCTTTTCCGTTGCTGCAAAGAAAAGGTCGTTATCCGTACAGTTCTTTCTATCCAAAGTGGTGGTTATCTTTCTCAACAATTCGATATTGTCGGGATTTGCCTTGAACTTGGGTTCATACATAGGGACTATCTTGTCGCAGGAAGCGAAAGGCTCTATCATTTGTTCGGTAAGCGACAAATACCTTGTGGAATTGTTCAATTCCGTTTCGGCTTTCTTTATTTTCTTTGCGTCTCCGCCCTCTTGAAGGTTCGCCAAAGTAAGTTTGTTTTGCTTTACTATCTGTTCCAATGTTTCAGAAGCATAGTCGTAGGCATCGAACAAAATATACATTTGGTCGTTTCCCGCTTTTATGGAATGCAAATAGTTGACTGTCGCCTCGACATACAAAGGGCAGTATTGTGCATCAAGGTTCTTTCCGCCTTTTTCGGACGCTTCCTTATATAGTTTGTATATCTGTTCTTTTTGATTTGGCTTGTATTCCGCCAAAATCTTGGCTTTGGCAGCTATGTTATTAGCTTCGTCTCCGAAAGCCATTGTTCGTGTGTCTTGAAGAGCCAAAAGTTCATCTACATACTTATCTCTTTCTGTCGGATTTGCTGCCGTGGCTATCAGATTTTTCAACATATTGTTTCCTCTGATGAAGGTGTTGATATGATACTTCGGACAGTGTTTAACAACCTGCGACCACGGTTCGTATGCGTCCTTATAGTTCTTTTGCTTGTAAAATTCCTGATAAAGGGAATTGTTCATTATGCAGGCAGAACTGTCTTCGGGCGTGTTGCCGAACCTTTGTGCTTTGATGCTTCCAACTCCAAAAATAACTGCAAAAGCAGTTGCTGTGAAGATTGCTTTTTTCATTTTCTCTTACCTCTGTTATTTATTTACTGTTTACTGATATTTGCGTTTGAAGAACCATCTGTCTTTCGCAGAGAAGGAAACTCCTATTCTGAAATAGTCTTTCTGTATGAGGTTGCTTTCTTTTGTTCCCTGCTTTCCGTATTCGAGACTGATGTTTATTTGGGTTCCATGTTTCTTTATAGGCAATCCGAAACCCAAAGATATGCCGTACTGCGATAGTTTATGATCTCGTAATTCCAATATGCCGCTTGAATAGTTCACTCCGAAACGATAGCTTATTTTTTGCAGGTAATTTCCGTATATATTCGGTCTGTATTCCAAGCCGGCGTTCAATCGATATTCGTCTTTCAGCGTTTCTTTATAATAGGCACCTTGATTTCTGAACTCCGACCACTGTGCAAAGGTTGCATCTATGGCTGCAAAGAATTTTTGCGGCTTTTCATACGAAATACCGAAGCCTATGGATTGAGGCAAATGGATATCGCCTTTTTCATCTCTGTATTGTACGGAATCTCTTACTCTTTCCGTTGTTCCGGATTTTGAGAAAGTATAGTGTCTGTACTCATTGTCTGTCGGCAACTTGGCAGGCATTATATAAGATAGACCCATGCCGAGAATATCTCCGTTCTTCAACGGTTGAAAATACTGCAATCCGAAATCGGCTGTGAAGGCTGATATTTTGTAATTGTTTTCTATGCGAGTTGAAAGGTATGCCGATGAATCGGGAAAGGATAAGGTCTTACTGCGATAATAATTTCCGAAAAGGTATGAAAGGTTGACACCTACGGATAAATTATGGAACGCTCCCGTTTGCTCGGAAGGTCGATATGCCAAGCCCAAGAAGACTTTATTGATGCCACCATCTCCCATGTAAGAGGTCTTATATTGTCCGATGGTCGCCGTATCTTTAATATGTGTCTCCGATGCTGTGAAGTCTATCATGGAAACAGGCAAAAGTCCGCCTGCTATTTTCAAGGTTTTGTGGATTGGGAATGCGAATAATATGTGAGATATTCCGCCGACATTGCCGGTTGTTTTGGCAGTATTGGATTTGAGTGCGGTATTATTGGTATAAAAACCTATATCGAAGACAAAGGACAGAGTATCTATGGCTGTGTATGAAGCAGGGTTCTTATAGTTTACCATATTGTTTCGTTGCATTGCATAGCCTACGCCTCCCATAGATGCATTAACGGCATTGGTGAAAATGTCTGTCTCTCCTATTCCGTACTTTGTATAAGGTGAACTCAGGGTATTTTGTGCCGAAACTTCAAAACACATACACACTGCAAGCAACAAGAAGAATATCTTGTCTATTTTACTTTGTATTCGCATCCAATATAACATTTAAGCCTTGTAACACAAGGTGCTTTTCCACAATAACATTTCTGTTCAATCTTTCCGCAATGAAATCGGCATCGCCACCGCTTAACATCACCACCAAATCCTTATCGATTTCACGATAAAGGTCTATAATGCCGCTTATCTCGCACAAAGTTCCATTGATAACGCCCGAGTGTATGCATGTATCAGTACTTTGTCCGCATAAATCTATGCTTTCACTCTCCAAATCAAGTAACGGTAAGTCTGCCGTAAAATTATGCAACGCTTTATATTTCATTCCGAAACCGGGGGCAATGCTTCCTCCATGGTAAACGGCATTTTTGTCAAGGTAATCGAAGCAAATGCAACTTCCTGCATCGATAACAAGCACCGCTTTACCTTTCACGACTTGCGAAGCTCCGACAACGGAAGCTATTCTGTCTTTTCCTAAGGATAAAGGCGTTTTATAGGCAATCCTTATAGGCAAAACGAGTTGTTCGGTCATGGAAACAAATTCGCTGTTTCCTTTGAGAAAGTCCAATATCTCGGTTTTCTCGGTACCTCCCACAGAACAGAAGATGGATTTTTTGATATCAAAAGACAGAAAAGCCGCTTCCAAATCCGGAATGGTCAGGTTACGATAAGTCTTCAACTCAACCAATTTGTCGTTGTCAAAAACGGCAACCTTATAAAAGGTATTCCCTCTGTCTATGATAAGTTTCATCTTCGCCTATTCGGAAATCGGTTCTTCATCTCCATGAACTGCCGATGGGAAATGATGTTCTGACAAAAAGGTATCCTTATCCATTATCTTGTCATAGCTTTCTCTTTCCATCCAACAGTCTTGCACTTCCAATGGATTGTTATGGGAATCGTATATTTCGTAGGTCTTGCGTATCAGTTCACCCGTTTTGTTCCAGTAATACTCGGAACGTTCGAATGCGACCTCTGCACAACCCGAGTTATAAGTATTGTATTGCCGAACAAAGTAAATCAACTTACCGTCATTACCATACAATCGCTCGTAAATGTAGTCCCACGCTTTATTATCGTTGTAAATGTACTCCTTACAGTAGAAGAAAGCATCATCACCCTGCTGTTCGATGACATCGAACTTCTCTACAAGTTTATCGGTTGACGTTGATGAACCTACATACTCCGTTATCGCCTCATCGCCCGCATAAATTGCATAATGACTTACCAAACTGTCGGCATCAAGCAGGTATTGCACGTAATCGATTACGTCTTCCGTATGAATAACAGCCTCTCTGGCAGCATCGGATTCGTCTTGGATTATTTTCTCCTCGTCAGAAGGTTCATAGACTTCCGTGTCCTCCTGTTCGTAATATCCCTCCATTTGTTCGACATCAAAAGACAAGGTATCCGGAACTTGAGCGAACACAGCCGAAGACAGAAATACTATCGACAAAAGCAGATATGCTTTACAGAATTTCATTTCCCTATAATTCCTTAATCGACATCTTCACTGAACATAGGATCCCAAGGCGGCAACATGATAGGTTTTTGATCCAAATACTTCAAAACATCCGATGGAATGTACTTCTTGTCAACCACAACCCTGAACATATATTCATCGAACCATTGATCCGTCATTATCAAATGACCTTGCCAACCATGAGAAGCTCCCCAACTGTTCTCCACCAACCATTTCTTCGGCTTGCCGTCTTTATCCAAATCGACGGCACAAAGTGTCATTGCATGAGAAGAACCGCTGGCAAAAGTCTGTATCCTTTGTTTCTTATCCATTCCGAAGGTTGTTCCCATCAAAGAACCGTAATCATACGTGTTAACGTCCAACAAACCTTTCTCGGAGTAAAGAAACTTACCCACATCGCAAGAAAAGTACATCATTGTCGAATCTTTGATTGACGCAATGGCTGCTTTCTTTATGTCTTCTATCGGAAGATTTATATATTTCCAGTTTTCGCCGTCCATAACGTGGCGATCGTTTTCTATTTCATAGACTTTGTAGAACTCTCTCGAAGGATCGTTCATCAACATCACGTAAGAATTTTTCAAATCCTTACCCACATATTTGTCATAGAAAGATTTCGGAGTGTAAGTCTCCGTTGAAATTTCCTTACCCTGTGCATCTCTCAAAGTATATGTGAATTCCTGTACAGGTTCTCCGTATGCCAAGACCAACATCTTATAAATTTGCGAAAGCATCTCTATCTTACGTGCCTCCAACTTATCTGCTTTCGCTTTTTTCTCCGCTTTCATGGCTCTCAACTCCAAAGCATATTCTTTCAACTTCAATGTAATCAGGTCATCTATCTTACCCGTGTTATTGGAGTTGTAAGTCTCAGGCTGAACGGTTGAAGGAACCAATCCGTATTTCGTAACCAAGTCGGAAATACCCGTAAACTGACCTCCGTCCGAAAGAGTATTTTTGAACAACCATTCATTATCCTTGCTATCCAAAGGTTCGTCGATATGCTTTATAATCAACGAAAGGAACAAGTTGCTTTTCTCCAACTGGTCATAAAAGAACAAATAATTCTGGCTGAATTCAAAAGCACCGAGATTGTATTTTGCAATCATTGCACTTCTCATGACGTTCAGACCCGTAAACATCCAGCAACGTCCCGAAGATTTCTGATCCGTAATACCGCGGCTGTTCACCCTGTTCGAGAAATAAGTGTCATATTTGTTCACATTGTCGAGGTTCAATGCCAAGGCTTGAATTTTATTGTTGGCAACGGCATTCCTCAACGCCTTGTCCTGTGCAGTCGGTTTGTACGACTGCTTAATCTTATTCAACATTTCGGGAGTCAAACCTCCGTCTTTCTGAGCCATTGCACAGAACGTAATTCCACAACACAGAATTGATGCAACTATCTTCTTCATTTCTTTTTTTGTTATTCTTTATCCGTTACTATCTTTACTTATCCAATATATCGCTTATCGCATTATCATATAATGATTTATAGTTTGCGACTTTTCCGAAAGGCTCATCATCAACCGTTATCTCGCCATCTGCTCTCACGCTGCCTATCGCACAGCATGCAACGCCGGAAATATTCAACATATCTATGAAATCATTTTCTTTTCCTTCTTTTACGGTAACCACTACCCTGCCCTGACTTTCTCCGAAAAGGAACGAATCCAAACGAATCTCCCCTCCGGTGAACAAATCGAAGCCGAACTCTCTGCACATCGCCGATTCCAAAACGGAAATGAATATACCGCCCTCGCTCACATCATGAGCCGACTCGATCAAGCCCTGATTTATCAAATCGCTCAATGCTTTCTGCATGTTGGATTCTTTATCCAAATCAAAGTAAGGAGTATGGGACAATTTTATTCCGCGATAAGAGTAAAGGTATTCCGAACAACTTATGTCGTCTTTCAAATCTCCCAAGAGGTATATCGTTGCATCGGCACGCTTGAAGTCAAGCGTCATCTGCTTATCCTTCTCTATCGTACCTATCATGCCTATCACAGGAGACGGATAAACCGCTTCAACCTTTCCGTTCATCGAAGCCTGATTGTAGAAACTTACATTACCGCCGGTAACAGGGGTGTTGAATTTTCTGCATGCAATTCCCATGCCCTCTATCGCTTTCACGAATTGCCAATATGTCTCTTCATTATACGGATTTCCGAAATTCAAGCAGTTCGTTATTGCCAAAGGCTCGCCGCCCGCACAAACTATATTTCTTGCTGCCTCCGCAACTGCAATCTGTGTTCCTATCAATGGATCGGAATACACATAACGTGAATTGCAATCGCAAGTCATGGCGATGGCGAAGTCTGTTCCTTTCAAATTTGCCACACCCGCATCGGCAGGTCTGTTGGTCGACATGTTTATTGTACCGACCATCGAGTCGTACTGCTCATACACCCATCTCTTCGAGGCTATATTCGGAGATGTGCTTAGAAATTCGGCAATCTTCTTTGCTTCCTGCAAATCCGGTTCTGCAATTTTGTCGGCAGAAAAAGCCAATGCTTCTTTGTAATAGGCAGGTTCTTTATACGAACGGTTGTAAACCGGAGCTCCGCCACCCAAAACCAAGGAGGCCGCAGGCACTTTCGCAACCAATTCGCCTTTCCAATGGAAGTAAAGCATGTCCTCGTCTATCACCTCGCCTATCTTAGCACAATTCAAGTCCCATTTCTCGAATATTCTCTCGACCTCTTCCTCTTTTCCTTTCTTCACACATACCAACATTCTCTCCTGACTTTCCGAAAGCAGGATTTCCCACGCTTCCATGTTCTGCTGTCTCAACGGAACTTTATCCAAATCTATAATCATACCGGAATGGCCCTTCTCACTCATCTCCGAAGTCGAGCAAATGATGCCTGCCGCACCCATATCCTGCATGCCGACTATTGCATCAGTCTTTCCCAATTCCAAAGTGGCTTCAAGCAACAACTTTTCTTGGAACGGGTCGCCCACCTGTATGGAAGGAATATCGTCAGCAGTGTTTTCAGTAACATCCGCCGAAGCAAAAGTGGCACCATGTATGCCGTCCTTTCCGGTGGAAGAGCCTACGATGTAAACAGGATTGCCTTTACCCTTGGCAACTGCCGAAATTAAATCTTCCTTCTTCATGATTCCGACACTCATAGCATTCACCAAAGGATTGTGTTCAAAGCATTCGTCGAAGAATACCTCTCCGCCCAACACAGGAACTCCGAAAGCATTGCCGTAATGGGAAATACCCTTCGTTACACCTTTAACCAACCACTGCGTATGGGGATTCTTTATATCTCCGAACCGCAAAGAATTCAACTGAGCCACGGGACGGGCTCCCATGGTGAAAATATCTCTGTTTATTCCGCCCACACCTGTTGCAGCACCTTGAAAAGGCTCCACTGCACAAGGGTGATTATGCGACTCTATCTTGAAAACGCAAGCAATACCGCCGCCCACATCAACCATACCTGCATTCTCCTCACCCGGTTTCACCAATAATTGCTTACCCTCTTTCGGAAGAGTTTTCAAATACTTTATCGAGTTCTTGTAAGAAGCATGCTCGCTCCACATCACAGAGTAAATGCTCAACTCCGTGTAGTTAGGCGTTCTGCCGCCGAGGTATTCCTTAATCTTCTCGAACTCTTCGGGTAACAAGCCCAATTCCTTTGCAGTTTCAACTGTTACAGTCTGACTATTTGCCATACGATATGATTTTAACCATGCAAAGGTACTATTTTTATTTGAAATACAAGCGCTGTATCCTTCGGTCGGAAAAATCATCTTTTCCCGACCATATTTCACCCCTTTCAAGAACCGCTGCAACAAATCGCCGTTTTGGCAAAATGAAACGCCGAAAGGATTTACCCGAACGCCGTTATAATTTTTTCTTTCGCCGTTTCGCCGAAAGAGGTTTGCATTTGATCTAATCGAGGCTTGATTATCGGATTTTCAAAGTATTGAAAAGACTTATAAATCAGTATCAGGAATTTCTCGTGGCGAAGCCTATCGTCCATTCTATGTATTGGGCTACGCTGAAATTTGCGGCTCTCAGGTTCAATCCGGCAAAGAACCCGTTGGCAAAGTTATATCGCAGCCCTATTCTCTGAAACAGTCTTTTGGATTCGTCCAACTTATTCTTGTAAAGGTATATGCCGGGTTCGAGAACTATCCCCAATCTGTGTATGCTGTATTCATAACTTATGTATGCGGAAAAGTTGAAACGCTCTGCGTGGCTTATTCCATAGAAGCGAAGTTCACGGTCGATTATCTTATAGCTCGTGCCTACGTATTGGTTGTACCCCAACCCGAGACCGAAACCCAACGAGTGTTTAAGATTGAAGCGTCTCAACACCCGCCTGTCTATTCCGAAAACAAAGTAGGAACGTCTATCGTATGGTTCGTCCTCAAATTGTGCAGGCAATGTGGTCAGGACGTTGTGAGAGCCTATAAAGACAGACCACAAATCGTCCGTGCGTTTATCGAAGTGCGGAAGCGGTGTTGTTTTATGCTGTTTCAACGGTTTGGGGTAATAATTTACCGAAAGTTTGGACGAGATAAGGTTAAGTCCTTTGTTGGGTTTGCGTATTGCTCCGTTGGAAAAATGAGAAAGCGAAACGCCCAAACCGAGTGCAAGGTTCTGTGAAAGAATTCGGTTCAAAGTAAAAGTAGCATCAATATAGCAGGAAGCATATCCGCCCATGACCACTCTCTCCGGGTGGGAACAGGTGAAATGTGTCCAATTGAATGCCATGCCGAGAGCATAATCTCCCGTCAAGTTGTATTTGCCTTTTGAAAAAATAGGTTTGGTGATGAAAGCATAGAGAGCCACCGGTCTGCCAAGCTGATTTTTGACATTGAAATCAGCAGTGTATATACCGAAACCGTATGAGGGATAATCATACATCTGATGCCAGTATTTCTCTCCCGCAGTTTGAACGGCATATCGCAGAGATAAGGCATAGACTTGCGATATGGTTTCGTTATCCGTGTTCTCTCCCCGTACGAAATCGTTGGTCGGCATAACCCAACCGTATTGTCCGAACATGGAATAGAAATGTGTGGATTCGTTTTGCGAAAAAGAAGACAGGCCGACAAACAGAAAGAAGAGCCAAAGGCAGAGTTTGTTCATCAAATGTTTTGTTTATTGCATAAATATTCCAATATCTGTATCGCATTTGTTGCAGCCCCTTTTCTCAAATTGTCTGCCACGACCCAGAGGTTCAATGCGTTCGGACAGGACTCGTCTCTTCGTACCCTGCCGACGAACACCTCATCTTTTCCTTGTGCCGTTATCGGCATGGGATAGAAGTTTTCTTTTGGCGAATCGACAACTGCAACGCCAGAAGTGGAACGTAACAAATCATAAACGTCGTTCATCTCAAAAGGTTTGAAGAATTCCACATTCACGCTCTCACTATGACCGCCCTTTACGGGAACTCTTGCCACTGTTGCAGAGACTGCTATTTGCGGATTACCGAATATTTTTCTTGTTTCATCGACCAATTTCTTTTCTTCCGTTGTATAGGCATCGGGAAGAAAATCTCCGCCATGCGGCAAAACGTTTTCATGAATTTGATAAGGATAAACCTTGTCGCAATCTTCGCCTCTTTGTTCGTGTTCCAACTGACTGACGGCTTTTTGCCCTGTTCCGGTTACGCTTTGATATGTGGATACCACTATTCGTTTTATGCCGTACGCTTTATGCAGTTCGGAAAGTGCGAGAACCATTTGTATGGTAGAGCAATTAGGGTTTGCTATTATGCGATTGCCGGGTTTGATTGATTGAGGGTTGATTTCCGGAACCACGAGCGGAACATCATCGCACATTCTCCACGCAGAAGAGTTGTCTATCACCACGGTGTCTTTCTCTGCAAATAAAGGAGCATATTGTTTGGAAGTTGTACCGCCGGCAGAAAATATTGCATAATCGCAATTCTTTGCTATGGCATCTTCAACGCTTATGACGGTCAGTTCCCTGCCTGCAAACATTATCTTTTTTCCTATGCTCTTCGGCGAGGCTGCAACTATGATTTCATTATTTGCGAAACCTCTTTCTTCCAAAACTTTCAGCATAACACCGCCTACCAAGCCTGTTGCTCCGACTACTGCTATTCTCATAATGTATTACCCTTTCTTTTATTCGTTTGAAAACTCCTTGACATAGCTTCGATAAGTGGCAAAAACATTTGCCCGTGAGATAAAGCCGAGATACTTACCTTTATCGACCATTACGATGTTGTAACGATCCGAACCGATGAACTTTTGTACTATTTTTTCCAACGGTTCTCTTATGTCGGCGATGAACATGGGGGAATATCTCATATAACTTGCCACTTTTATCTTATCATAGTACTCTTGATGGAAGAGAAGCGAACGAACGTCGTCCAAAACGAGTACGCCTTTGAACATGCCATCTTCATCTACCACAGGAAAAAAATTTCTATTGCTTCTCTCAACAGCTGATACTATATCTCGCAATGTCGCATCGGGAGAGAGTTTGACGAAGTTCGTTTCTATCAGATTTCTCTTGTCGATGAAGTGAAGGGCTGTTTTGTCTTTGTTGTGTGTCATCAAATCACCTTTCGCTGCGAGGCTCTCGGCATATATGGAATACTTTGTCAAAGGCTTTACGACGACGTATGCAATGGTGGTGGCAATCAACAGCGGTGTGAAAAGAGCGTATCCTCCGGTGATTTCTGCAATCAGGAAGGTTGCTGTCAAGGGCGAGTGCATCACTCCTGCCATTACGGCTGCCATTCCTACCAATGCGAAGTTGCTTTCGGCAACTTCTATCAGCCCTGTCATGTTTACCATTCTCGCAACGAAGAAGCCGCAGAAACCTCCTATGAAAAGGCTGGGTGCGAAAGTTCCTCCCACGCCTCCGGAAGCACAGGTTATGGAAGTGGCAAAGGCTTTCAAAAATGTGATTGCTAGCAATACTATGACAAAAAGCCACTTGTTATCGACATAAGAGTAGAAAAAACTGTTCTTAAACATGGCGTCCGAGTTGTTATTGAGCAAGTCCGTCAGTGCTTGGTAACCTTCGCCGAACAGAGGCGGAAAAAGATAGACGAGAATACCCAATGCAATGCCGCCGATTATGATTTTATTGGTGGTACTCCATTTTGCAAACTTCTTGGAAACCCATTTATTGATTCGTAAGAAGTAAAGCGAGATGAAAGCTGCCACTATTCCGAGAAGAATAAAAGCAGGTATTTTGTTCAATTCAAAGAGGGAGTCGACTTTATAGTAGAATTGCACACCTTGTCCGAAGAAAAAGTACGAGATTATCGCAGAGGTAACAGCGGAAATCAAGAGTGGAGTCGCCACATTGACCGTAAGGTCTATCATCAAGACTTCAAATACAAACAGGACTCCTGCAATCGGAGCTTTGAAAACTCCGGCTATGGCTCCGGCTGCTCCGCATCCGAGAAGGATTATGACGTATCTGGTGTTTATTCTGAAGAATCTGGCGATGTTCGAGGCGATTGCACTACCTGTAAGAACAATCGGGGCTTCCAAACCTACGCTTCCGCCAAAAGCGACAGTGATTGACGATGTCAACATGGAACTCCAGCAATGATGAGGCTTCAATCGTCCGCCTTTTCTTGAAATTGCATACATCACTTTACTGACCCCGTGAGACAAATCGTCCTTTACCAAATATTTAATGACCAGAACCGTCAAGCCTATTCCTATTGCGGGATACATTAAAAAGAGGATATTTCCACGTTCTGCCGAGAACCATGAAAAACCGCTTATAAGGTTGTAAGTGAAATGCACTGTGTTTTTAAGGACTACGGAAGCCAATCCGCTGGCAATGCCGACAATCAGGCTTAAAATCAAAACAAATTGATATGTCGTGAGATGTCGTCTCCTCCAAATGTAGAATCGTTTGTAGTATTCCCCGAAGTCTGTTTTCTTTATTGTTTCAACGATGTTTCGTATCCCAATCATAGTGCAAAGTTACAGTTTTTTTCCTACCCTTAACCGACGTCCATGAAATTATGACTACATTTGCAATCGTCAAATTCAAACCGAACAGCGTATGAAAATAATTTCCTACAACGTAAACGGCATTAGAGCGGCGATAAAGAAAGGATTCATAGAATGGTTACAGGCTTCAGATGCCGATGTCGTCTGCATTCAGGAAACCAAGGCACAGAGCGACCAAATCCCAGTTCTAGAACTGAAAGCGGCAGGATATGATTGCTATGATTTTTCTGCGAAAAAGAAAGGGTACAGCGGGGTTGCAATTTTATCAAAAATCGTTCCCGATAGAGTTGTCTGCGGTATGGGAATGGAAAAATATGATAACGAGGGCAGATTTATAAGAGCGGACTTCGGAGATTTGAGTATAGTAAGCGTTTACCACCCTTCGGGAACCAGCGGTGAGGAAAGGCAGGATTTCAAAATGCAATGGTTGGAAGATTTCCGTAACTATATAAAGGAACTTCAAAAGGAGCGTCCGAATTTGGTGCTTTGCGGAGATTATAATATTTGTCATAGGGAAATAGATATTCACGACCCTGTGCGTAATGCCACTTCTTCCGGATTTCTTCCGGAGGAACGGGAATGGATGAGCCGATTTCTCGATGATGGATTTACGGATAGTTTTCGTTTTATCAATGGCGACCTGAAAGATTCTTATTCATGGTGGAGCTATAGAGCAGGAGCAAGGGGAAAGAACAAGGGTTGGAGAATAGATTATTGCATGGTGAGCAACAATATAAGAAACCGCATAACCGATGCCGGCATTCTCTCGACCGTTTTTCATTCAGACCACTGTCCGATAAGTCTCTCTATCGAATAGGCCTCGGCTTTTCAGGTTGTTTCGACGAATTTATTTACCTCTTTCGTTCAATCCGTTCACCAAATCGGTGAACACCTTGCCTCTATGCTCGAAATTTAGAAACATATCATAGCTGCTTGCGGCAGGAGAGAGCAAACAAATCATGCCTTTCTCCGTTTTGTCCGCACACCATGAAACTATATTTTTGTAATCATCACTTATGATGCTGTCATACTTCAATCCTGCGGCTGATAATACAGATGCTATTCTTCGTCCCGCCGCTCCGGTGAAAGCAATGTTTCTCACGGCAAATTCAGGCAGCTCTTTTGCGAAAACGGAATAGTCTATCCCTCTATCCTTGCCACCCAATATCAAAGTATCTACCTTTTTCAATGCACGCAAAGCTGCAATGGTTGCTTCCGGTATGGTGCTTATGCTATCGTTATAGTACGTTACACCATGTATCGTACCTATACATTGCAATCTGTGAGCCAAGGGGTGAAAATCGACAATGCTTTGTACGGCTTTTTCTTTATTCAAGCCCAATATTTCTGCAACTCGTAATGCCGCCATGGCATTTGCCTTATTATGTTCGCCTTTCAGATATTCGGGTTCGGCATATTTGTAATCTCCTTTTCCGAATTTTATGATTTCGGACTTCGGTTCATTTTCGCAAAGCAAAGTTTGTATTCTTTCGTCATCGGCATTGCAAACGAAATAATCCCTTTTATTCTGCTTGCTTGCGAGATTGAATTTTGCGTGCTGGTATTGCGAGAAACTGTCGAAATGATCAAGATGTTCCTCATACAGATTCAACAGAACGGATATGTGAGGTGCATTTTTTATGAACTGTAACTGATGAGCCGACAACTCTGCAACAATTATGGTTCGCCCATCGATTTTGTCGATTATGTCGAAAAGAGGAATGCCTATGTTGCCTGCAAGTATCACATTCGGGTTTTGGTCTTTTATTATCTTGTAGATAAGGCTGCTTGTAGTGCTTTTCCCCTTTGTTCCGCTTATTCCTATCGTTTGTGCATGAAACAATCGCAAAAACAGGTCGCTTTGAGAACTTATCCTTTCTTTCGGTATGAAAGGAATACTTTTGCAGGCTATTCCCGGTGTTTTCAAAAAGCATGTTCTGTCTTTCAGGTTTTCTTCTTTCAAGAGACGGAAACATGTACCGTCGTGAATATTTTCCGATTCGTTGTTTTGTCGGATTGTTTCCTCGTTTCCGTCTGCAACGATGATGTCATGATTTACCGATATACTTTCCAACATTTTCAAACTTGACTTCCCCTCTCTTCCAAATCCCAATATGGCGATTTTTTCTTTGCATAACATTCTTCGCAATGCAGCTTTCTTTATGGCTGAATAAGGATTGGAAAATATCTCGAAGTCTCTCGGCAAAAGATTATGTTCATCGGCAAGTGCAAACAACTTATCGGGTGTACCGTAAGCACATTCCTTTGCAACCTTATCGGCATAATTCTTCGCAATCGGCAATTCCAACCACCGTTGAAGCAGGATTTCTTTCTCGGAAGGTTTCTCTCGCATTACTCTCATTGCAAGAGCAGTGTTTACTTCATTTATCGTACCCACACATTCGAAAGGCTTTTGTTCTTCCATGCCGCATAACTGCAAAAGATAGGTCGAAAGCTCTGCATCTTCGAAGAGATTTTTACCGAATATCCTTTTCAAAACATCTTTTTCCAAGAAAGGCGACAATATGACAAAGGCAAAAAGGCATTTCGGGCAGTGTCCGCACCATATATCTTGTTTGGAGCCTACGTTACAACTCTTGAAGACATATTTATAATCGAGTTCGGAAAACAATTTGGCTATATGCAATTCCGATAACGGACGAAGAAAACTGAAATAGTTGAAATCGCTACATACGAACTTGGAAACGTATGAACGGAAATCGTTCTCGAATTCAAGGCTCTTGGAGTATTGATGATTGATATTTTCTCCTATGACCGTGGATTCGTTGGCAGAACTCTCGTTTGAAAGAGCTATATGCTTCCTTCTTGTAAAAGCAGCCATCAAAAGACTTGTAAAAGCCAACATTGCAGAGAAAGGAGTATGCCCATTCAAAAATCCGAGTTCGTTAAGTTCCAAAAGAAGAGGATCGATTTCCCTTCTATCCTCCGATATTTCCTCTCTGACAAGTCCTGCCTGCGAACAACAATCAAGGCTTGCCCCTCTCGGATTTATGATGAAAGGACTTATATCTCTACCCGCTCCATACAACAAATCCAAACTGACAACGGAATCTTTTCCTCCCCCTATCGGCACAATATATCGGTCTTCCAAATCGAAATCACAAGCCTTCATCACACGTTTTCCTTCACATTCGAACTCCACAAAGCTGTTTATATCCGTGGTAATACCATTCACAAAGAAGAATTCCCCCAAACCATAAAAATAAATCTTTCTCCAAAATGCCAATTCTTCTTTTTCCAAGCACCAACCCTTGATAACAATACTCGGAGAACAGAAAGCTTTCCAATAACTGACAAGTTCTATCATGCCGATATTGAAAAGCAACAATTCGATTTGCTCATTCGAGAGATGATTGAAAGAATAAAAATCCTTATGCTTGAAAGTATGCTTTGGCATGAACATATATTCGCCACATGAAAAGCGAAAAGTTGCGACAAAATCTCCTTCCGACAATCCATACTCGAAACCCTCATAAACGAAACGAGGAAACTCATTTCTCAAACGCAAGAATTTATCCTGATTAAACGCCATAATACAAAAATCAAAACGTCGCAAAGATACAAAAAAGCCAAAAACCGAACTGCAAACAAAAGAACTTATGACACCCTATGCCAATTACTTTTCCAACTTCGCCTTCTTCTCTTTTCCTTCTGCAAATGCACTCCTTCCGGTTTTATCTCTGAAACGAACTTCTCGCCGCAAGCGGAAAGCATAAAAAAGGGGCGACTTTTGAAAGTCGCCCCTGATTAAATTATGAAGAAAAAGAACTTTTATCCCAAGAATGATAGCAACACTCCTGCGGCTACTGCCGAACCGATGACGCCTGCCACATTCGGACCCATGGCATGCATCAACAAAAAGTTGCCCGGATTACACTCTTGTCCCACATTTTGAGACACACGAGCCGCCATCGGAACCGCGGATACTCCTGCCGAACCGATAAGAGGGTTGATTTTGTTCTTTGAAAACAGGTTCATAAACTTCGCAAACAATACTCCGGCTCCGGAACCTATACTGAACGCAATAATTCCCATCAAAAGAATGGATAGGGTCTGCAAATTCAAGAATGTACTTGCCGTTGCCGTTGCTCCAACCGAAATTCCGAGAAATATGGTACAGATATTCATCAATTCATTCTGCACCGTCTTGCTCAATCTTTCGGTTACTCCGCATTCGCGAAGAAGGTTACCTAACATCAAACAACCGATTAGCGGTGCTGCGGAAGGCAAAAGGAACGAGATAACAGCTGTTACGACTATCGGAAAGATGATTTTCTCTTTCTTTGAGACTGTTCGCAACTGTTTCATTACGATTTCTCTTTCTGCTTTTGTAGTCAGAGCTTTCATAATCGGCGGTTGGATTACCGGAACCAAAGCCATGTAAGAGTAAGCCGCCACTGCTATCGGACCCAATAGCTCGGGAGCAAGTTTAGATGTAAGATATATCGCTGTCGGACCGTCTGCTCCGCCTATGATTCCTATGGAACCAGCTTGTTCGTAGGTAAAGCCCAATGCCAATGCTCCGAAGAATGTTGCAAAGATAGCAATCTGTGCTGCTGCACCCAAAAGGAAACTCTTGGGATTTGCCAATAGCGGACCGAAATCGGTCATCGAACCCACGCCTATGAAAATCAAGCAAGGGTATATGCCGAGTTTAACGCCCAAGTACAAGTAATCTATCAATCCAACGTTATTCGAATCAACGAATTGCGACCATTGCACATGACCATCCGCAAATAACTCGGGGTGATACAACCCTGCTCCTGGCAAATTGCTCAAAAGCATACCGAATGCTATCGGAAGCAACAACAGAGGTTCGAATTTCTTCACAATGGCAAGGTATAACAATACGAACGATACCAATATCATTACCAGACAAAGACCGTTTCCTACCTGAACGAAGCCCATGCTGTCGAAGAATTTCTCCATTTTGGTTCCTATGGATTCGTCTGCAGCGGCATCTGTTGCCGCTTGTTCGGTGGCAACGGGTGCTGCAACCGATGCTTCGGTCGTTTTGGTAACAGCATTCTTATAATCGGTGCTTGCGTTGGCAAAAACCGGCAAAAAGAACAAAGCTACCATCGCAGCGACTTTCAAAAGATATGATTTCACTTCTTTCATCTTTCAAAGTTTTAATGGTTAAGCCAAATCTACCAAAGCATCATCTTGTGCCACGGTTTGTCCGACTGTAACATATACCGCCTTAACTTCACCGTCATGAGCTGCAAGGATGTTGTTCTCCATCTTCATGGCCTCCATGATAAGCAAAACATCTCCACGCTTAACCTTATCGCCTACTTTCACGTTAATCGATGAAATTGTTCCCGGCAAAGGTGAAGTAACGGCTTGTTTTCCGGATGCTGCCGGCTTTGGAGCCACACCTGTCGTACCCTGAGGGTTCGGTGTCTGCATGTGAGCCGCAGACGGAATGGCAGCCTTCTTTGCTACCGGCGATGTAGCTGCCGATTTCTTCTCGTATGCAACATCGTACGATATACCGTTCACTTCCACATTCGCTTTATTATGGTCGGTTACTTTGACGGTAACATCGAAACTTTGATCGTCTATTGTTATCTTAAACTTGTTCATATCTTTCTATTTGGTAAAGTTTCTAACATTGTAAATTTTGGAACTCCAAGGAGAATAACGTTTCTCCACTTCCTCAATCGTGATTACGTGAGGCTCGTCATCGTGAGCATCGAAATACAAATGCATTGCCATGGCAATGGCTGCTTGTTCGTGAGCCGTAGGATGAGAGTCCGTTGTTGAAGTAACCTTGGCATTGCTTGCGGTTTCCTCCTTTGCAACAACAGATTTTTTATCTGCACCTTTAACAGCAGCAGACAAAATCTTGATGAAACCTATAAGAAGTACCAACACCAAAAAGGTACAACCTATTCCGATACCGCAAAGCACAAGAGCGAAACTCCAACTTATACTTAATGCTGACATATTACAAAGGTATATTGGAATGTTTCTTCATAGGGTTAGTTACACGCTTCGTTTGCAAGGACTGGAATGCACGAATTACACGAAAACGAGTGTTCCTTGGTTCGATTACATCGTCTATGTATCCGTATGAAGCAGCCTTGTAAGGGTTTGCAAACGTTGTATTGTATTCTTCTTCCTTCTCTGCAATGAATTTTGCCTTCTCCTCAGGATTGGTTATTGCAGACAATTCTTTACCATACAATATTTCGATAGCGCCCTTGGCTCCCATAACCGCAATTTGAGCAGTAGGCCATGCATAGTTGAAGTCTCCACGTAATTGCTTACAAGACATAACGTCATGAGCTCCGCCATAAGACTTACGCAACGTAACGGTTACTTTCGGAACTGTTGCTTCGCCGTATGCAAACATCAATTTTGCTCCGTGAGTGATAATTCCGCCGTATTCCTGAACACGTCCCGGCAAGAAACCCGGTACATCGACCAATGTCAATATCGGAATATTGAAACAATCGCAAAAACGAACGAAACGAGCCGCCTTACGGGAAGCATTTATATCCAATACACCGGCAGCAACATTAGGTTGGTTTGCAATGACTCCCACGGACGCTCCACCCATACGGCAGAAACCTACTATTATGTTACGTGCGAAACGTTCATGAACCTCCAAAAATTTACCGTCATCGACGATAGCCTTTATCACCTCCATCATGTCGTAAGGGTGATTAGGGTCATCAGGAATGATGGCGTTCAATTTATCTTCCAAACGGTCGAACGGATCGTTGCAAACAGTCGTAGGAGCTTCCTCCAAGTTGTTGTTAGGCAGATAAGACATCAACTCTCTTATCATCTTCAAGCCTTCTTCTTCTGTCGGAGCAAGAAAATGCGAAACACCGGACTTTGATGAATGCACAGCTGCTCCACCCAAATCCTCGGAAGAAATATCCTCTCCCGTTACAGTCTTAACGACCTTCGGGCCTGTAACGAACATACATGACGACTGGTCAGTCATCAGGATAAAGTCCGTCAACGCAGGCGAATAAACCGCACCTCCGGCACATGGTCCGAAGATAGCAGAAATCTGGGGAACAACTCCTGAAGCCAAGATATTACGCTCGAATATTTCTGCATATCCTGCCAAAGAGTTCACACCCTCTTGGATGCGGGCTCCGCCGGAATCGTTCAATCCGATGATGGGAGCGCCTACCGTCATGGCTCTATCCATGACGTTACAAATCTTTGCCGCCATCATTTCTGACAAAGCTCCGCCGAATACGGTGAAATCCTGAGCGAATACAAAAACAAGACGTCCGTTGATTGTACCCTGACCGGTTACCACACCATCGGAAAGAATTTTCTTGTCTCCCATTCCGAAATCATGGCAACGATGCGTTACGAACATATCGAATTCCTCGAAACTGTCCTTGTCCAACAACATTTCGATTCTTTCTCTTGCTGTTAATTTTCCCTTGGCATGTTGAGCGTCTATTCTCTTTATACCTCCGCCCAACTTAGCCTTTTCTCTATTGTCAAGCAATTGCTTGATTTTTTCTTCAATAGCCATCAGTCCAACTCCTTATTGAAATTCCTATAACTATTTGCAGCAAAGTTCGGTCAAAACTCCCAAAGTGGATTTAGGGTGCAAGAAGCCTATCTTCAAGCCCTCGGCTCCGCCTCTCGATTGTTTATCGATCAACTTGATGCCTTTCTCTTGAGCATCGTTCAATGCCGTGTCGGTGTTTTCAACAGCAAAAGCTATGTGATGCACACCCTGACCTCTTTTTTCAATGAAAGAAGCAATCGTACTGTCAGGGCTTGTAGCCTCCAACAATTCTATTTTCACTTCTCCTATTTTGAAAAATGCAGTTCTTACTTTTTGGTCTGCAACTTCCTCGATGTTATAGCATTTCAAGCCCATAACATTTTCCCAATACTTGATAGCTTCGTCCAAATTGGCAACAGCTATACCGATGTGTTCGATGTGTGTTGGTGTCATATTCTTATTGTATTTATAATGATTATTCTAATATCCGTGTCTCAAAAAATTAAGGTGCAAAATTACTGACTTTTTTCGTTCCGAACAAAAGAAAAAGCCAAATAATTCGCACCGACTCCCACAAGTCTTCTTTTGCTATGGCTATTTGCCGAATTTTATCCCGTAAACTATTGATTCCAACTGCATAAGTTGGTCTCTCTTCGGATGTCTCGGCGAATAAAGGAAACAATCTATCATCACAAAACGATTATTCGCCTTATCCTCGAAACAATAGTTGACAAAAGGACCGCCCATCCAATCGTTGAACAACCTCCACAAGCCTCTCGTCTCCACTGCCTCCGCATTTCCGATTTTCACCCATGCTCTTTCGCGAGGGAATCTTGTTTCCGTACCCATGTAAGAACCCTTTGTCGGTCCCGGAATGTATTGTTTCGCTATCTTATCCCTCAATTCCAATATCTTTTCCTCCTTAAACAATCCCTCTCCCGTATAAGGCATGGTGCAAATCATAATATCCAAACTGCAATCCTTGGGTTCCTTTCTCAACCAAACGAAATTATCATCGTCCGTCGCCATGTAAAACTCATCGGAAACCATAAGCCAAAAACCGAACTTCTTTTTCAACCTGCGTGTAACTTCCGTGTTTTCCAATTTCCTGAAAGCAGCATATACTCTTTTATGTTCGTTTTCATAGAACGTATTTTTTATCAGGTCTTGATAACGGGCAATCAAAGCGAAGAGGCTGTCTCTGTTATCGACCGAGAACTCGAACCATGCTTGCGGGTAAGACCTGTAATCGACCGCCTGTTTCAATTTATTGGGGTTGCCCGGCTTCAAATCGATTATCATCACATTACGGTGCTTCTGCAACATATCCGAATTGAAGAAGCCCTTGGGGTTCATTTGCACCACATCGAACAAAGGCTCAGGCTGCGACAAACCCTTGCACGCCTTCATGAAATACGTACCCACGGAATCCTTCACTTCTCCCTTGTAAACCTCATCGGGTACCACCAAAACAACCTCCAACGTCTTGCCCCCCGAAGCCGGCAAGCCCTTGGAGTCCGTATCATGTTTCGTATCCTTTTTTGAACAAGCCGTAAAAAGCAAAGCCGTCGAAGCGACAAAAAGCACCAAAGCCTTGAAATATATCTTACTCATAAATCTCATGATTTTATCCGCCTGCAAAAATAATCAATTCCTTTCAAAAGCAAAAGCCTTCTGTCGCAAAAACCACACCGCCAACCCGTTTTTCACGCATAATAACCAATCCCACTCCGTCCTTTACCCGACCGCAAAAAAATCGTTCAAAATAGAGGATGTGGTGGCA